>NZ_WANY01000025.1:0-2416 GCF_015521575.1 Ferroglobus sp. | reverse complement strand
GTGTATAGGTGGTGTCTGTTCCCTCCCGGCACAGGTCTTCCCGTGTGAAGATCCATTCCGAGGGACGTGCCGAAAAGGGAAGCTTCAATGTCATGGACTGCTAAAGCGTTTCCCGAGAGAAGCAGATCGACGTATCCATCTCTTATCATCGCAGCAAGAGCATCTCTCGCACCGGTATGGTTCACAGCCGGTCCAGCTACGACCGCAATCTTTCCACCCTTCTTTTTAAGCTCGATTATCTCCCTCGCTATTATTTCTATTATCTCCTCGGTCGGTCTTTCTGAGGAAACGCTTCCGCCCATGAACTGGAACGGGGAGTACTTCCTCGGCCTCTCCGGGGGAACGACTTTGACTCCTTTCTCACCCACAACTATTTTGTCACCTTTCTTTACCTCGTCAATGGGAATGCAGATCGCTCTATCATCTCTTATCGCGATAACCCTATCCATGCTTATGTCTTCGACTTCAATCCACCTACCTTTGTAAAACACGTAGGTCGGATGATTCGTTGTGACGTAGAAGTTGTCCGGCAGGACTTTATCAGCTTCAGCTTCTTTCAATTCCACCTCTTCGGGCTTTATCTCTCTCGCTCCAAGTTTATGAAGTTCCCTTAAAATTTTGTTGAGATGCTCCTCATCCCTTCCAGCTACGAAAAGCCGAGCGTAGCTATATTCTTCTTTCTTTCTTCCAACCCTAAATTCGAGTATCTCAAACTCCCCTTCTAAATCGAGAATCGCATCAAGGGCTTTGCTGAGTATAAGCGAATCGATCAAGTGCCCCTCAAACTCAACTTCCTTTCCTATCATCCAAGTACCTCCTCCAAGATTTTTTTCGAGGTGAGTATTCCGTCTTCGTCCCGAAGCTCTAAAGTTAGGTAGCCTTTATAATTCTTTGGTATGAAAGCTTTGAAATCTATACTCCCCTCTCCGAGGGGAAGGTGCTCGTCGTATTCTCCCCTATTGTCGTGGAGGTGTATGTTAGCGATCTTTTCTTCATACTCCAAAAATAGTCCGTGCCCTTCCTTAACGTTGTAGTGACCTATGTCGAGGGTTATCTTGGCGTTGGTCTCTTCAAATATTTCCCTGAGCTTTCTTTCTATCACTCCTTTTACAGATATCGTGTTCTCTATTGCCACGATCTCTTTATCCATTAAAAACCTTTTAAGCTCCTCAAGAGCTTTTTCATTCGTTTTTTCGTACCACTCTTCTTTGAAGATAAAGCCTCTGGAAGTTATGAATCCTGGATTCCATCCGAGGTGGATTGTCACAAGCGGAGAGTCGATCTCTTCGGCGAACTTCAAAGTCTTCTCAAGCTCCTCGTAACTTGCTCTCCTCATCACGCTGCTAACCGAAAGAAAGTTTGTGTAAACCGCTGAGGCGTGAATTATGATTTCTACGTCGTAAATTCCTTTTAATTCAAGTACAGCTGCGGAATTGAGAGACTCGTAATGGTAGTAGGGGTGATCCATTAAAATTTCTATGTGATCGAAGTTATTCGCTTTAGCGAACTTTAAAGCCTCTTCAAGCTTTTGATCCACGCTTGGCTGAAAACCGAGCATAACCATCACGGATAGACCATCGTTCCTATCCCTTCCTTCGTAAATAGCTCAAGGAGAATAGCGTGCTCTATCGACCCGTTTATTATGTGCCCCCTCTCAACTCCTCCCTTTAAAGCCTTTATTATAGCCTCCACCTTGGGGATCATTCCTCCCTTGAGTTCGCCTTTTCTGAGCATTTCCTCAAGCTCCCTCAAGCTTATCTTGGAAATTATCGAACTTGGATCGTTGACGTCTTTAAGTATCCCCGGGACGTCGGTGAGTATAATCAGTTTCTTGGCTTTCAATGCAGCGGCTATGTCTCCCGCAACGGTATCCGCGTTCATGTTGTAGATATTTCCGTTCAAGTCGACAGCCACCGGCGATACGACCGGAATGAAACCGTTGTCGATGAGTATTTTCAAAATTTCTGGGTTAACTATTTCCGTTTCTCCCACGTAACCCAAATCAAGTTCAACCTCGCTATCTCCGATTTTCTTCTTCACCTTCTTCTTTTTCGCAACAACGAGCAAGCCATCCTTCCCGGACATGCCAACAGCCTTTCCGCCGTTTTTTATGAAGAGAGAAACGATCTTAGAATTGATCTTTCCGTCAAGAACCATCTGAACGACTTCTATCGTCTCTTCGTCCGTAACTCTCAGCCCGTCGACGAATTTCGGTTTTATCCCCAACCTCTCCATTTTCTCGCTTATTTCTGGCCCACCACCATGAACGACGATCGGCTTAATACCGACGAAATATAAAAGGATTATATCTCTCACGGCACTCTCTAAAATCTCCTCGTTAACCATCGCATGCCCGCCTATTTTGATGACCATTACCTTTCCGTGAAATTCTCTTATGTAAGGCAAAGCTTCAACG
>NZ_WANY01000024.1:0-2474 GCF_015521575.1 Ferroglobus sp. | reverse complement strand
GCTTCAAGCTCCGGATAGTTCATTTTGAGGTAAACCCACACCCTGCATCTGAAAACCCAGGAGGCGAAAAATTCCATAGGGGAAGGAAAGCAGAGGCTGAAGATAAGCTTCCTCCGCACTCTGGAAGTATTAGAAAGGAGAATATATTACTCCTCACTTTTTATAAATTCATCGTGAAGAACTTTTACCGCTTTCTTTCCTTCGTTTTTGCTCACAGCAAAACTTATATTGTACTCGCTACAGCTCTGACTTATCATCCTGACGTTTATCTTATTTCTCCCGAGGGTGGAGAAAATTCTACCAGCCACTCCGGGAGTCCCAGCCATTCCCGCTCCAACAGCGCTTACGACGGCAACATCCCTTATGCCCTCCACCTTTATCGATCCGTTCTCAATCTTTTTCAGAGCTTCCATGGCTTTATCGTAATCCGAATCGTCAACGACTATGGAAAGATTCAGTTCAGAAGAGCTCTGAGCTACCATAACAACGTTCACTTTATTTTCCGCAAGGATTCTAAAAACTTCCGTCATAATCTCAGCGAAATCGAATCCCGCTCCGCTGATGTTGACTATCGATACCTTCTCTATTAAGCTCAAAGCTTTAACAACATCCTTAGTCGAGGTAATTCCGTCTCTTATAACCGTGCCTTCCGCTTCCGGATTGAACGTGTTCTTTATTCTCACGGGGATCTTTCTTTTCATAACCGGCTCAATCGCCCTCGGATGCAGAATCTTGGCTCCAAAATGCGACAGCTCCATCGCTTCTTGATAACTCAGCTCCGGAATTAGCTTGGCTTCGGGAACTATTTTTGGATCAGTCGTCATTACCCCGTCGACTTCCTTCCACAGCCAAACTTCATCGGCGTTGATTGCCGCAGCTATTAGCGTGGCACTTAAGTCACTTCCGCCCCTGCCAAGAGTTGTGATGTTCCCGTCTTTGGTTACGCCTATGAATCCAGTAACGACCGGAACCAACTTCTTTATGGAGATCAAAGGCTCTATTCTACTCTTTATTAAGCTGTACACTTCCGAAAGAGGTTTTGCTCTCCCGTAGTTCGAATCGGTGATAATCCCGGCATCTCCACCGGTTAAAGCCACGCTGTCCACGCCAAGAGAAATTAGGGAGGCGGAAAAAATTGGGGCGAGAAGTCTCTCTCCGAAGGAGAGAATATAATCTTCGCTTCTCTTCGTCAGCTCACCAAGGTAGCTTATCCCGAGAAGGATCTTTTCAAGTTCGTCCAAAAGGTTGTCTATCCTGTTTATGACCTTCTCCTTAATCTTCTTATCCTTAACAGCTGTCTCGATGGCATCGTAATGCCTCTTCGCAAGCTCGGCTATAAACAGCTTTATAAAACCGTGAGAGGCTTCTTTGTAGCATTTGTGAGCAGCATGAAGTAAGGAATCGGTAACACCTTGCATGGCGGAGACAACAACGACTACCTCATTATCCTTCGAGTACTTCTTAACGAGGTTTGCGCAGTGGAGGATGTTTTCTCCATCCTTTACACTGACTCCACCGAACTTCATTACAATTCTCATTCTCCACAAAGCTTCAAATTAGGAAATATAAGCTTTGCTGAATTCCCCCAATGCTGAACGAACACCTCTCAAGACTGACTCGAAGATTTTCCTCAATCCTTAGCGGCTTCGATAATTTTCTCGATTTCGTTTCCGTAGTAAGCGCTCACGAGTGCGAAAACAGAAAGAGAGCAAACTTCGATGATATTGTAGATTGCAAAGTTCTCAATCGAATGTACCGCTAAAGAGAGAAAGAAGAGCATGAAAGAAGCGGAAACCCCTACAAAAACATCCGTTGTGTGGGGAGAGATGACTATGCTTCCCTTTCTTATCAACTCGCTGTAGCTCCTAAACCTCACAGCTATGAATACGAAGAGAGGCAAAAACGCAAGGAAGGCAATATCGAATAAGATTTTCAACTTCGAACCGACTAAACCTTTCACGTGATCTGCAGCTATTAAAATTACGGCCACGTAAAGCAGAGTTATCCCGAACTTTCCGTAAAAAACCGAGCTGTCGAGCACAAAAATTTCGTCCTTGTTGTTAGCCAGTACTCTGATTATAGCAATCAACAGGAGAATTGCAAAAAGTCCCGCTACAATGTTCGCTAACCTTACAACACTTCCAGAATCTATCCCAAAAACGGAAGAGAGAAACTCCAGCGACTCAACAATACTAATGAAGGCGTAAACCAAGGCGAGCATCATAAGATATTTGCTCAACGAAATCCAAGATTGGACGGCAAGCCTCAACTTTTCTACTTCACCAGTTCCCGAGAGGTAAAGGAGGATAAGAGATGATAAAAGCCCCAAAGCCGCCACCACACTTTCAACAATATTGATCATTATCATTAGTTATACACTGTTAAGTTTCAAATATAAGGTTTTACCTCATCACAAAGTTTTATAAAAAAGGTTTGATCAGAGCCAGTGGCGTCATCACAGCTCAGACAAGGCT
>NZ_WANY01000023.1:0-5230 GCF_015521575.1 Ferroglobus sp. | reverse complement strand
CATTAGCGTAGCTACCAAAAAGGTATATCTCTTTAACAGAAATTCCTCTTTTGGCAAGAGCTCGCTTTATTTTCTCGGAAACTTCATAAACTCTCTTGGGCAAGTTTCTTTGCATACTCAAAAACCTCTTTCGCTATCTTCAACGCTCTTTCAGCTTCTAATCTATCTACGCTCTCAGACGGTAATCCGTTTGCAGCGTCGGGATACCTAGAAACAGTATAATATTTATTCAAAATGTAGAGTTGTTCTTCGATCTCCTTGGGAAGACTGAAGTCGCTCTTTTTCAGCTCGGAATAAAGCTCTGTGACTGTATGGATTTTTGGCGGATCTTCCTTTTTGACGATAAAAAACATAGCTTTCAAAGCTTTTTCAACAGCTTGCTGCGAGAAAAATGCTGTTCTGAAATACCTTGAATTCTTAAAAAATAATTCCGCATCATATACGTCATCTTCAGCACTTTTCAGCCACAAAACAACCTCTCTTCGCATTCATAAGATGATCTTTTCTAACAAATTTAACGTTTCCGCAAAAATTATAAAACCTCCTGAAGCCTGACTTTGGTGTTCTTCTCAGAGATATACGAAAGCTGGAGGGAAATACAGTACGAAAAATACGAAGAAATTTTAGAAAGAATCGAGAAAAACGATCTCAGTCTTGGAAAACTGGTTTTGGATCTCGGTTCGGCAAGTGGATTTCTCTTCGATTTTCTGGCAGAGAGGGACGTTGAAAGTGAGGTCGTTGCTTTGGATATCGATGTGGCATCTCTGGAGAAAAATCCCTCCGACCACTTAATTATAGGTGACGGAAATAATTTGCCTTTCAAAAGCTGCGTTTTCGACAGCCTGTTCTGCGTGGATGTTGCCCATTTACTTGACAATTTGAGGTTCGATTGCGTAAAGAAGAACGGAACGATAGTTCTCGCTCTTCCAGCGAGGCATAAAGAGATCTTCGAAAGTTTGGTGGCTGAGAGTGATCACTGCCAGTTAATTGAAAAGTTTGAAGTCAATGGTAGAGAAAAAGAGCTTGTAGCGCTTTTGAAAAAACTTTAACAGTAAAGTTTAAATCCAAATCCCCGAAGATGTTTGCCATGTCTCAAAAACTTGAGAAGTACTGGCATCTTCCTATTCTTCTTCTTGCCGTCATTCTTGGTCTTTACATTAGAATTGTCAATCCTTGGAACCTTGTGTTTGTTCCTTGGATGGAAGGAGCGAGGCTCAGCGGAAACGATCCTTGGTACTATTTCAGGCTTATCGAATCAGCCGTTTACAATTTCCCGAGTAGGCTGTGGTTTGATGCCTTCACTCACTTCCCCTACGGAACTTACTTGCACTTCGGACCTTTTTTGGTGTATCTTGGAGCGATCCTTGCCAAACTATTTGGAGCATCAACTCCAGCAGAAATCAGGACGATTGTAGCATTTATTCCTGCCGTAGGAGGAGCTTTACTTGCTTTACCAACGTATCTCTTAACTAAAGAAGTGTTTGGAAGAAAAGCCGGAGTTATCGCTTCATTTCTGGTCGTTTTAATCCCCGGACAGCTAATGGCTAGAAGCGTTTTGAGCTTCAACGACCATCACATTTGGGAGGTTTTCTGGCAGACATCAACGCTTGCTCTTTTCGCAGCTTCTATAAACGCTTGGAGCGGAAGAAATGCGAGAGAGAATCTGAAAGATAAAAGAGCTCTTGCGTATCCGGTTTTAACTGGAATTGCTCTCGGTTTGTACTTGGATGCCTGGGCTCCTGGATTCATTGCTGCGATAATGATTCTCGTTTATGCCTTCTTCGTTTATCTGCTCAGGGATTACATCAAAGCAGAGACGGAAAACCTCACGTATATAGCTATTATAGCTTTTGCCGTAGCTGCAATCGTTTATCTGCCTTTTGCATTCGTCTATCCGGGATTTAGCACGACCAGGTACTCTCCTTTCCAGTTAATTGTATTGCTGGGTTCAATTTTGCTGTTATTCATTTTCAGACTCATAGAAAAATTGGAAGAAAGAGGAATTTACGACAAGCTAAATTTGCCAAGAAGTTTAGCGTTTCCAGCTACAATAATACTACTCGCTGCTGTATCCATTCTAACAGTCTCAATTCTTTCACCAGACTTTTTCAGAAATTTGATGTATATATTTAGGGTTGTACAGCCAAAAGGTGGAGCGTTAACAATAGCTGAGGTCCAACCCTTTTTCACTCTCGGAGGAAAATTCAGCTTGGCTCCGGCTTGGCAGAACTTTGGCATGACATTTTTCTTCGCCTTGCCCGGAATTATCTACACTCTCTATTTATTCATTAAGGAGAAGAAAAAGCTCTACCTTTTCATTTTTGTCTGGGGCATGGCGATGTTCGTAGCTTTAGCTGGACAGAATAGATTCGCCTACTATTTCGGAGTGGTTTCAGCAGTTTTCGCGGCTATGGTTGCCGACAGAATTCTTGAAAAGATTAGATTCTACGACTACGTTGCAGCTGCAGTTAAAGGAGACGAGAAAACGACTAAAAAAATTGGGGCAAGTAAAGTTGTAGCTGGAGCTCTTGTTCTGTTCATCCTAATCTATCCAACATTCTCGCAGGCGATGACCTACAGCAAATACTCAGCTGGAGGAATCAACAAGCAGTGGTACGAAGCTTTGGTATGGATGAGGGAAAACACGCCGGGAAAGGAAACCTACGATAAATTTTATTTTGAACTCTACAAACCCCCAGAAAATCCGAGGGAGAAGTATCCTTACTATCCGGAGGGAGTTTACAGCGTTATAAGCTGGTGGGACTACGGACACTGGATCACCGCAATAGCTCACCGCATTCCCGTGGCGAATCCTTTCCAGCAGGGGATAGGGAATAAATACAACAACGTTCCCGGAGCCGCTCCGTTCTTTACAGCTTTAAACGAGAGCTACGCGAATAGCATAGCGGAAAAGCTTGGTGTAAAATACGTTGTGAGCGATGTTGAAATGGCTACTGGGAAATTCTACGCGATGGCTGTTTGGGCTGAGGGGACATTAGAAAAAGGCTGGAGAACGTACTATGCTGGAACCGGAATTATTTACCACGACATGAGAGGAAATATCGGAATTTCTCTCTCCCCAAGACTACCTCCGGGAGTTACTCCGATGGGAACGATAAGCGTTCCGAATGAAAATTACTACAAAACAATGGAAGCCAAATTCCATATCTTCGACGGAATTGGCTTAAAGCATTACAGAATGGTTTACGAAAGCGGATTTTCTTCCGGCACTTTCCCCGGAGTTCAGGAGCTCTTCTACAGAAAAATCTTCAACAGCCTCTACGCTAACAAGTTCGGCTTTAAAGTAAACGAGACTTCCACCGGCTACGTCAAAATTTTCGAATACGTGAGGGGAGCGGTTGTTAAAGGTAAAGCTTCTGGCGATTACGTAGTTGCAAAAGTAAAAGTAAAGACGAATCAGGGAAGAATTTTCGAATACATGCAGAAAGTCAAGGTTGAAAACGGAGAATACGAGCTGATTTTGCCTTACGCTCAAGAAACGAAGTATCCAGTGAAGCCCGTAGAGGATTACACAATCGAGAGTAATGGAATTGTGAAGACGCTCAGGCTCAGCGATGAGGATGTTGAAAATGGAAGCGTAATCGAACTTGATTTGACTTAGAGAAAACGTAATTAAGCTACGCAACTAATCTTTTCTTGATGGACATTCACTTAGATCTTGCGAGGAAGATCACTGAAAATCTGAAGAAAAAATACGGAAAAAGACTTGTATCAGTGGCTGTTTTCGGCTCTGTTGCAAGAGGGGAAGCGAGAAAAGATAGCGACATAGACCTTCTGGTAGTCGTTGAGAATCCTCCAAAGAGTAGAATGGAGAGGCAGCTTGAATTTGAGGAAGCTGAAAGGGATTTAGAGAATTTAAAAGATTGCCTGATCGATAAAGGTTACTTTATAGATTTCTCCCCTCTAATTCTCTCGCCGAAAGAGGTGGAGAAGCATCCGCCGATACTACTTGACATGGTTGAAGATGCACTAATTCTCTACGATAGAGACGATTTTCTCAAAAAAGTTCTAAAAGACGTTGAAAATAAGCTAAAAGAACTTGGAGCTAAAAGAATTAGAATTGGCAAGAGGTGGTATTGGATTTTAAAGCAGGATTACAAATTCGGGGAGGTGATAGAAATCTGAACAACATCTCCATGGCGAGATCCTACATCAAGCAGGCTGAAGAAAGGTGGAAACATGCTAAAGAAGCTTTTGAAAGTGGGAACTATCCATACACGATAAGGCAGTGTCAGGAGGCAGTGGAATTATCCCTAAAAGCAGCATTGAGACTTGTTGGCATCGAGCCTCCTAAAGTTCATGATGTCGGGCCAATACTCAGAAAGAACAGAAATGAGTTTTCAAAGCATGTACGGAGATGAGGAGCTGGCTTTGCCACCAGAGGAGATTTACTCTATTGAGGATGCAAAACTCGCCTTAGAGTGTTGTAATTTCGTCTTTAAAAAATTGTAAGAAGCTCTTGGAAGAATTTACTCGAAATACTTCTCCACGTAGCTTTTAACGCTTTCAACAACCTTATCTACTCTCTCCAAAGCCGTGCCGAGGTAATTTTCCGGTTTTATCAACTCTTCTATCTCTTTTTCACTGAAGTACCTCCTTATGATTTCATCTTCGAGCAGAACGTCTTTAAGATGCTTATTCTCCTCGTAGGCTTTCATGGATAGTTTCCTTAGCAATTCGTGAGCTTCTTGCCGACTCATACCTTTTTTGGTAAGGGCAATCATCACAGCCTCGCTCATGTTCAATCCTCGTTGCTTTTCTAAGTTCTCTTTCACAGCCTTCTCGTTTATTCCCAGTCCTTCCACGACTTTGATAGCCTTTGTGAGAATGTGGTCAAGCAAAACTGTAGCTTCGACCAAAATTATCCTCTCCGCTGAAGAATTTGTTAGATCTCTTTCCTCCCACAGAATCGAGCTTTGAAACTGAGGTTCGACGAATCCTCTTATTACCCTCGCCAATCCGCAGATTTGCTCGCTGTCTATCGGATTCCTTTTGTGGGGCATCGTGGAGCTGCCGACTTGCTTCTCTCTTTCAAACCTCTCGAAAACTTCTGCAGTTTCGGCTCTCTGAAGAAGTCTTATGTTTGTCGCTATTTTTTCAAGTGTTGCCGCAACGTTTGCCAAAAATCCGACGTACTCGCAGTAGATATCTCTTGGAACTATCTGACTGCTTATCTCAGCTGGTTTTAAATTGAGGAAACTCATTACCT
>NZ_WANY01000022.1:0-4113 GCF_015521575.1 Ferroglobus sp. | reverse complement strand
TCTGAAGAGCTTAAGAAGGGAGACTAAAAGTTATGGATCAGTTTTAATCTTCGACGAGATAATAACCGCCTTCAGACACAACATCCACGGAGTTCAGGAGGAATTCGGAGTAATCCCGGATTTAACCACGATAGGAAAATCGATGGGAAACGGGTATCCGGTGGCGGCGATAGTCGGAAAGGGGGAGATAATGTCGCTTGTGCATAATGGGGTTCTCGTTTCTGGAACGTACAGCGGTCACCCAGCGTCCCTTGCGGCTGTGAAGAAGACAATAGAGGTCCTCGAAAGGGAAAAAGTTGTGGAATACATCTCTAAGCTTGGAGAAGAGTACAGAAAAGCGGTTAAGGATGTCATAGAAGATACGGAGACAAAAGCGAGGGTCGTTGGATACAAATCCATCTTCGCAATTCAATTTGCCGAAGGAGATGTAGTGGATTACTCTTCAGTGGTAGGTATCGACAGGGAGAAGTTCAAGGTTTTCGCGGCGGAGATGAGGAAAAGGGGCATCTTTTTCACGCCAAACCCACTAAAAAGGTGTCACCTCTCAGCCAAACACGGTGAAAAGGAATTAGAAGAGTTCGTGAACTCAGCTTTCGAGGTTTTGAAGCGAATTGACGTGTAACCTTTTCTTAGATACGTTTTTTAAACCTCCTTCAAAATTTCGTGGAGATGGAGATAGCCATTCCTTCCTCGATCCTTGAGAACGAAAGCGATGAGAAGATAAAGACGTTTAAAGTGGGAATAATCGGGAGAGCTGCTGCTATTTTCAGAGTTGAGAAGATCTACATCTATAAAGATCCGAGCAGAGACGATTCGGATTTTATCTCCGAGATTTTAAGATATATGGAAACCCCGCAGTATCTAAGGAAGCATCTTTTCCCAAGAAGCGAGAAGCTAAGATATGCAGGAGTTTTGCAGCCTCTCCAGATTCCTTCCCATAAGCCGAAACATTTAAAAGTCGGTGAAATCAGAGAGGGGGTAATCGTCAAAGTTGCTGACGGCACCGCGTGGGCTGATATAGGAATGAAAGCCCTGGCCCTCTTTCGGGGAAAGGCTCGAAAGGGGGCCCGCGTGACCGTCAGGGTCTGTTCGACGAATCCGTTGGTGGTGGAAGAGGCGAAGCCCGAGGAGTATTGGGGCTTCAAAGTTGAGAAGTGCAGCTTGAAAAAGCTGCTGAAAAGGGAGGATGCAGTGGTAACTTCCAAACTCGGGTACTACCCAAGTGTAGATGAGATGAAAAAAGTGAACCTGCTCATATTTGGAAGTCCAAGTAAAGAGGTAAAGGAGATTGCGGACATGCTGGGATTAGAATTCGAAGCCAAGATGTGGAACATGATTCCGAAACAAGGAGTGAGAAGCGTGAGGGTAGAGGAGGCTGTGATTAGTTGTCTCTCTGTAATCAATTTCATTAGGGAGGTGTATTGATGAAGTACCACAGACCAAGAAGGGGTTCCCTCGGATTCTCTCCAAGAAAGAGAGCGAGTAGTATAATCCCAAGAATTAGAAGCTGGCCAGATTGCGACGAGCCAAAGTTGCTTGGTTTCGCCGGTTACAAAGCCGGAATGACCCACGTAATAATGATAGACGACAGAAAGAACTCTCCAACTTACGGCGAAGAGATAATGGTTCCGGTTACTGTTCTTGAAACTCCGCCGATGAAAGTTATGGGGATAAGGGTTTACAGAAAAACCGTCTACGGATTGCAAATAGCCGGAGAGGTTTGGACTGACGAACTGGACAGCTATCTCTCAAGAAGGATCCAGCTTCCTAAGAAGAAGGGAGATGTTGACAGGCTGAAGGAAATCGAAGATATTGCAGAGGTTAGAGTTATAACGTACACGCAGCCCTACTTGATTACCGGAGTTCCGAAGAAAGTGCCGGATGTTATGGAGCAGAAAGTCGGGGGAGATGTTGAGGCTGCTTTAAATTACGCCATAGAAAAATTAGGAAAAGAAGTTAGAATTAACGAGGTTTTCAAGGAAGGGGCGTTTATCGATGTCTTGAGCATAACCAAAGGGAAGGGATTCCAGGGGCCTGTGAAGAGGTGGGGAGTAATTACGCTCGACGCAAAGCATGCGAGAAGCAGCAAGCATAGGAGAGTTGGAACTCTTGGACCTTGGCATCCGCACAGGGTGAGGTGGACAGTTCCTCAAGCCGGTCAAATGGGATTCCACCAAAGAACGGAGTACAACAAGAGAATTCTGAAAATCGGAACAAATGGAGAGGACATAAATCCGGAAGGCGGATTCTTGCACTACGGTTTGGTTAGATCAGACTACGTCCTCGTTTCCGGAAGCGTTCCGGGAAGTGTGAAGAGGCTCGTTAGAATGAGGGATGCGATAAGACCTCCTCAGGCTGTGTATGAGGGAGTAAACATTCTGTACATTAGCAAAAGCTCGAAGCAAGGTAGGTGATCGTGATGAAAGCTAAGGTTTACAGCTTAACCGGAGAAGTCGTCGAAGAGATCGAGCTGCCAGCCGCATTTAGCGAGGAGTTCAGACCGGACATAATAAGAAAAGCTGTTCACGCTATTCAAAGCCACAGAAGACAGCCCTACGGACCTAATCCTTTAGCCGGAACTGACTACGCATGGGAAAACTGGGGACCCGGCTACGGCTATGCGAGAGTCCCAAGATGGAAGCTTGGAAGGAGAGCTGTTGTCGTCCCTCAGGCTGTTGGAGGTAGGAGAGCGCATCCTCCAAAGGTGCAGAAGAAGTGGGCTGAGAAGATAAATAAAAAAGAGATGAGAAAGGCTTTAAGATCTGCTTTGGCAGCCACGATAAATGAGGAAATCGTGAGAGCGAGAAACCACGTTTTTGAGGGCGAGCTGCCAAAGATAGTTGTGGACGAGTTTGAAGAGCTGAAGAAGACGAAGGAGATAGTAGAAGTTTTCAAAGCAATTGGTGTTTACGCCGATGTTGAGAGGGCTAAGGAAAGAAAGAGGTACAGAGCCGGAAAAGGTAAGATGAGGGGAAGGAGATTTAAAATTAAGAAGAGCGTTCTTGTTGTCGTAAGTAGAGTTTGCGACGCTATGAAAGCTGCTAAGAACTTGGCTGGAGTTGACGTTGTTCTGGCTAAAGACCTTAACGTGGAGCTTTTAGCTCCCGGAGGGCATGCAGGTAGGTTGACCGTCTATACAAAATCTGCGATAGCTCAGCTGGGGGAGAGATTATGAGAAAGATTAAGTGCTTCCTGATAACCGAAAAGAGCGTTTCACTCCTTGAGAAAAACATAGTAACGGCTATAGTGGACATAAGGGCGAATAAGAAGGAGATAAAAAAGGATTTTGAGAAACTCTTCGGAGTAGAAGTGGAAAGAGTGAATACGTTGATAACTCCGAAAGGCGAGAAGAAGGCTTACATCAAGTTGAAGCCAGAATATTCAGCTGAAGAACTCTTATCAAAGCTGGGTGTGTTCTGAGGTGATGTAAATGGGTAAGAGGATTATTTCCCAAAACCGTGGAAAAGGAACGCCGACTTACACTGCTCCCTCTCACAAGTATAAAGCTGAAGCTAAGCACATTCCTTTCAAAGAAGATGTGGTTAGGGCGGAAGTTATAGACATCGTTCACGATCCCGCAAGAAACGGTCCTCTCGCTTTGGTTAAATTTGAAGACGGGAGCAAAGGCTACGTTTTGGCTGTAGAAGGAATCGGCACCGGGGACATAATAGAAGCCGGGGAAAACGTGGAGATTAAGCCCGGAAATATAACGTACCTTAAGAACATTCCCGAAGGTGTCCCCATCTGCAATATAGAGAACGTGCCTTTTGATGGAGGAAGGTTTGCGAGAGCAAGCGGTACTTTCGGATTTGTTGTTGCCCACGAGGAGGATAGGGTTCTCGTTCAGTTACCGAGCGGAAAGATGAAGTGGCTCGATCCTAAGTGTAGGGCGATGATTGGAGTCGTAGCCGGAGGAGGAAGAACTGATAAACCTTTCGTTAAAGCCGGAAAGAAGTACCACAAGATGAAGAGTAAAGCCGCTAAATGGCCTCGCGTTAGAGGAGTTGCTATGAACGCTGTCGACCACCCCTTTGGAGGTGGAAAGCACCAGCATGTTGGTAGGCCGAAGACTGTTAGTAGGAACGCTCCTCCGGGTAGGAAGGTTGGTAGTAT
>NZ_WANY01000021.1:0-2224 GCF_015521575.1 Ferroglobus sp. | reverse complement strand
TCCTAATACGGCTCTCTTTCCCTTATATCTTATCGATACGACGCTTTCAAGAATCCACTTAATTTTACCGTCCTTACGTATTGCTCGATATTCGTAGGGTTCTTTTCTCAAGCCTTTCAGCATTTCTATCGCGCATTTTCTGACTTTTTCTCTATCCTCTTCGTGAACGAGTTCAAACCAGTATTTGTTTCTGAGCTCCTCCGTTGTGTATCCGGTAAGTTTCTCGAAGGTGGAATTGACGAGTTCGAACTTTCCATCGACAAGAATGTACTGTCCAATCGGTGAAGAGAAGAAGAGACTCTTGAAAAGTTCTTCACTCTCGACTCTCTCCGTTATGTCAAAGAACAACGTTATTCCTGCCGGTTTTCCGTTGTAAATTATGCTGTCGAACCAGAATAATCCAAACTTTACATCACCAGCTTTTGTGTAAATGGGAACAACGTATAACCTTGGCTCCACGTTCTCTCCTCGTTGCCTCTTCCTTCCTCTTTCTTTTACAACATCTCTCACAGACTCATGAGCAAATTCCCAGAATGGTTTAGACATCAGTTCTTCTTTGCTGAAACCGGATATTTTCTCTGCTCCTTTGTTTACGTAAACGAAGTAATCGTCTTGGTAAATTAACATGCCTATTACTTCGGAGTTTTCGATGACTCTCAGGATTTCAAAGACCTCATCGATCTTCGACGTTAACGTATCCTCCTTGGAGAAAACTAAGACTTTACCAATTTTATCTCCGTAGTAACAACGCATCTCAGCCAGAAGCTTGTACTTGCCTTTAATCTCCTCATAACTTTTGGCTTCACAATTGTGAGATCTAATTATTTCATTATCGACTATTAAAGCGTAACCGACTCCGGCTTTGTTTGAGATGAACTCGCACTCAACGAAATCAGAAATTGCCTCTTTCAAACTCTTCATCTTGTGATAGTAGTAGACTCTACCATCAAGCTCGATTCTTGTGACTTCAAAAATCCTCTCTTCCCCAACGTATTCGCAGAAAGATGCTTTTTCCGCATTCTTTAAAGCCGGACAAAAAGAAGGTCTTTCGTCCGATCCGTGGATTAACTCGTAACATTTCTTTTTATCACCGAAAATCTCCGTAAATTTTTTATCTTTCCAAACAACATTGCCTTCCAGATCGACAATAAACTCCACCATTTCAATATCTTATATTGCGAAACATATTTATAATCCTTATCACTATTAGAAGATGTATGGGTTTAAAAGTGCTCATAGTGGAGGACGATCCCATAGTGAGGGAAATCCTAAAAACGATTTTGAAGAACCATTTTGTTATTGAAGCTGACAATGGTGAGGAGGCAGTTAAACTCTACAAGTATCACAAGCCAGATGTTGTTTTAATGGATATAGTCCTCCCAGATAAGGACGGAATAAAGGCTACAGAGGAGATCCTCAAGGAGGATAAAGATGCAACGATAATAGGTATTACGGCATTTGCCGCAACAAAAAAAGAGGCTATGCTAAAAGCTGGAGCTAAGGAAGTTATCGAAAAACCGTTAAATAGGAAAAAAATCTTAGAAGCTATTGAGAAGTATGCCAAGGCTGGGTGAGATCTTAAAGTTTTTCGAAAACAACTGCAAGAAGGATTTCCTCGTCTGGATAGCTACATACGCTGAAGACGTTCACTTAGCTCCGGTGTGTTTCGTTTTAAGCAAGGAGGACAAGCTCGTAATCGCTTACAACTTCGTGAAGAAGACTGTAGAGAACATAAAAAAGAATCCGAAGGTTGCAGTTGGAGTTGCTAAGAGACTTGAAGAAGGTTTCGACGGATATCTCGTCAAGGGAAGAGCCGAAATACACGAAGAAGGAGAATTTTTCGAGGAGATAAAGGAGTTCGTTGAAAGGGAAAGCGGTGGGAGAAGAAGCCCAAAAGCTGCGATAGTGGTTTATCCAGAAAAAGTGTACTCGCTAAAACCCGGAGAAGGTAAGAAGAGAATAATTTAATCTCTTTTAGGTCTGAACTTTCCTCCGAATCCCTTTCCTATGAAGTATATCTCGGCACTTCTCTTCCTTGAGGCTGGAGGAGAGTGAAGTTTTTTGAATCTGAAGTGCTTTTTGAATTCTCTAACAACGTCCTCAAGTTCGGCTCCTTGGAACATTTTAACGACGAAGTTTCCTCCGGGCTTTAAGAACTCTTTTGCAATGTTAAAAGCTGCTTTTGCGAGCTCCATGGAAAGGAAGTGATCGAGATCCCAGTTAC
>NZ_WANY01000020.1:0-3825 GCF_015521575.1 Ferroglobus sp. | reverse complement strand
CTTCTCGAAAGTTTTGGAAATCGTAAAGATCGACGAGATGTTTAAGCCTTTTGAAAAATACTCTGGTTTGAGCTTTTCAACGTTCATTCTTGTGATAACTAACGTGGTAATAGCTTTAGCAGCTCTATACACTCTTGCGAGCACTATATTTCCGGGCTCAATCGAATTCGTCAACTCAATTCTTGAGTATTTCGCGAGGATTATCAGCGTTCTCTTTCTGATTTCCGTTGTTTTCGTAGCCGTGAGCAAGATTACAGAAAAAATAGCCGTTGAACAGAAAATGAAGAGCTTCATGACGCTCATAAGCTTGTACATAATCCTCGTATTGCTAATCGACGTGACGAATCTTTCTCAGGAAGTTAAATCAGCTCTTTCGTGGGGGCTGAGCATAGGTATGGGGATTTCTATAGGTGTTTTCTCTTTTTGGTACTTTTTCCACGACGTATTTGGAAAAAACTGAGCTAATAGTCTTTTAAACTTTGTCGAAATATTTTTATATTATGTCAAGTTTTCTTGACAAAAGGTGAGGGGGATGCACATCGCAGAGGGTTTTCTACCCTTAACTTGGGCTTTGGTGTGGTACGCTATAGCTCTTCCAATAATCGTTTACGGAGCATACAAAGTGAAAAAGCTGCTTGAAGAGAAGCCAGAGATGAAGTCTTTGATAGCGGTAGCTGGAGGTTTTGTCTTTGTCCTATCGGCATTAAAAATTCCATCAGTGACGGGCAGCTGTTCCCATCCAACCGGAACCGGGATTGCTGTAGTTCTTTTCGGTCCGGCGATAACCGCATTTCTCTCGGCTATAGTCCTCCTCTACCAAGCTTTACTTTTAGCTCACGGCGGACTGACAACTCTCGGAGCGAACGTGACTTCGATGGGGATAGTTGGACCTCTCTTCGGATGGCTTGCCTACAAAGCCGTCAAAGGCAAGGTCGATCTGAAAGTCGCAACTTTCGTAGCTGCCGCAATTGCGGACTGGGTAACTTACGTGGTAACCTCCTTCCAGCTTGCATTGGCTTTTCCGGCTGGAACTGGAGTTGAAGGAGTTATTTCTTCAGCAACGAAATTCATGGCGATATTTGCGATAACGCAAGTGCCGTTGGCGATAATTGAGGGAGTTGTAGCAGCTTTGCTGATAGGCTACTTAGCCTCCGTCAAACTTGTTGTTAGGGAGGTGACCACATGAGATCTCTCTTGCTTTTAGCTATTCTTTTACTGCTTTTAGCTAAGGTATCCGCTGAAGACTGGACGGGAGCTGATGAGAAAGCGGAAGAACTCATCAAGGAAATTCACCCGAACTATGAGCCTTGGTTCTCTCCGATCTGGGAGCCGCCAAGCGGAGAAATTGAAACGTTCCTATTCAGTTTGCAGGCAGCGATAGGTGCTTCAATAATCGGATACATTCTCGGCTACTACAGGGGTAAAAATGCACAGAACTCTTGAAGAAGTTCAGATGAATTCGAAAAAGATTTTTAGAGGAAATTTGAAAGTTTACTTTCCCCTCTTCATACTTTTGATGGTTTTACTTCTAAATGATACGTCGGTTTACATAACGGCTTTCGCAATATTCTCTGCGCTAAGCGTTTATTCGGCTGGAAGAGAGTACTTCAGACTTTTGAGAGTTCCCCTCTACTTTATAGTTCCGAGCGCCCTCATAATCGCTTTCTTCATTCCGGGAAAAAAGGTGGATCTGCCCTTGCCGATAAATCCGAGTGAAGAGGGTTTGAAATTGGCTTTGGAGGTTCTGCTCAGGTCTTTTTCAGCGATCTCCATCTTCTTCTTTTTAATTTTAACGACTACGATCACCGAGATTTTTTCAGCTTTTAAAAAGCTCAAGCTTCCCGACTTCATCGTCGAAATTTCCTTGCTTATTTACAGGAACATTCAGGTGCTTTACGATGAGCTTGAAAGACTTGAAAGGGCGGCAAACTCAAGACTCGGTTTTAACGGCTTCAGAAATTTTGTTAGAACATCTTCTCTCCTTGCTTATTCGCTCTTCATCAAATCCCTTGAGAGAGCAGAAAAAGTTGAGATGGCGATGGAATCGAGATGTTATTCTGGTAAAATGCCAACCTACAGCGAGAAGAGTTCCGGTTTCCTTTTAGCTTTTTTGATCGCAGCAACACTTTTCCTCATCCACTTGACGGGGTGAAAAGGGTGATCGAAGCGGTAAACGTATGGTTCTCTTATGGAGATAGGGATGTTTTAAAGGGTGTGAATTTCAGAGCTAAGAAGGGAGAAGTGACGGTTTTAATGGGCAGAAACGGAGCTGGGAAAACGACTCTCCTCCTTCACCTAAACGGACTTTTAAAGCCAAAGAAGGGGGAGTTAATAGTCGATGGTAAGAGAATTCGCTACACGAAATCCGACTTGAAATGGCTTAGAAGGAAGGTAGCTTTCGTTTTTCAGAATCCGGATGATCAGATTATAGCTCCGAGCGTTTATCAGGAGGTAGCTTTTGGTCCGGTAAACCTTGGCATGGAGAACGTTGAGGAGGTGGTGAAAAATTCGCTGAAAGCAGTGGGGTTGGAAGGCTACGAAAATAGGCTGTGCAGCACTTTAAGCGGAGGGGAAAAGAAAAGACTGGCGATAGCTTCGGCTTTAGCGACGAATCCGGACTACATTGTCATGGACGAACCGACGGCTGGTGTCGATGCTAAGGGTTTTTACTCAGCTGTAGAAATTACTGAAAAGCTTAAAGAGGAGAAGGGAATTATCGTCTCAACCCACGACCTCGATTTTGCGAGGGCTGTTGGGGACAAGTTCGTTTTCATAGACGGAGGAAAGATCGTTTACGAGGGAGACAGTATAGACTACGAATTGGCAAGAAAATGCGGAATAAGGACGTTTTTCTCCGGAGAGCTCGTTGTAATTTCTCACGACGGCGACATTCCCGAAGGAGATTTCGATTTTATCGCTGCGATGGGAGTTAAGGCTAAGAAGAGAGCTGAAAGGGAGGGAATTAATTTAGATATTGCCTCAGCCTCCCTCGAAAGGTCGATACTCAGAGCTCTTGAGGGGCATAGAGTTCTGCTGATATGCTCTGCAGAAATGGTTGGGGTTGTAAAAAGGGAGGTTTCGAAGTTTCCGGTGAATGTGAAGTTTTCACTCGAATCTTATGGAGAAAAAGCGGTTGAAGTTAGAAGCGGCTCTAAAAACCTTCTCTAAGTGGAAGTAAAAATTACGAACTTCAGGTTCTTCTTGCGAATCTTCTCACTAAAAAGCCAACAACGAAGTAGAGGGGGACAACCACAACCGAATAAAACACCAAAGCCAACCATCCGAGTATGGCGTTCGAAGAATAGAGGATCGTGTGCAGGAGCATTAACGATGCTGAAATAACGTAGAAGACGACCAAACCAACGAATCTGTGAAATATTCTCCCATCAAATCCGGAAAGAATTGAAGCTGTTATCACCCCCGCAAAAAACACAGCTGGGCTGTCGGCAATTACGCTTATAAGTCCGCTTATGATGCCGCCCAAAATACCTCCGGCTACGGAGAATTTCACGTTTCTCCCCTCCGCGCTTATAAAATATAAGCATAGCGCCTCTATATATTATTTTCGAAAAGCTTATTCGGGGGAATAACATACGTCTCTACCGGATTTCTGAAGGTTCAATTGAGGGGAATTTTTACCTGATCGTCCAAAAACAACTAGAGCTGCATTTGTGGCTGCTGAGATTTAAAAACTTCTGCACAAAATTTAACTATACTTCAGCTAAATCCTTAGCGATGGAGACCGAAATCTGGGTGGAAAAATATCGTCCGAAAACGCTGGATGAGGTTGTCGGGCAGGATGAGATAATTCAGAGGCTGAAAAGT
>NZ_WANY01000019.1:0-3021 GCF_015521575.1 Ferroglobus sp. | reverse complement strand
TTCTTCTCCCTCGCAACTATGACGACAAGGTAGTCTCCAAGCTTCTTCGCCTCTTCCAAGAACCTTATGTGCCCCGGATGAATGATGTCGAAAGTTCCCGTTGCCACCACTTTCCTCATCATTTCGCAAAGAGAGGAAGGGAATAAAACAGTTGCCACAAAAAATTAGGAGGAAAACATGTCCTTTAAAGCTCTCTTGTTTATCTTTCCGACGCTCGTCTTCGGAATTTCGTTCACGAAAACGATTTTATCTGGAACTGCCCACTTCGTTATCTTTCCTTCCTCGACAAACTTCATCAGATGCTTCTTGATGCCCTCCTCGCTCACTTTTCCTTCAAATTCCTTTTTAAGGACGACGATCGCCACGGGTCTTTCTCCCCATTTCTCATCCGGAACTCCTATCACGGCACACTCCAAAACGGCTGGATGCATGCTTATTAGACTTTCAAGTGTCAGTGAAGAAATCCACTCTCCACCGCTCTTTATAACGTCTTTTATCCTATCGACGATGTTCACATAGCCAAGCTTGTCGACAACAGCAATATCTCCGGTGTGAAGCCATCCCCCGTCCCAAAGCTCCTTCGTTTTTTCCGGATCTTTCAAGTATTCCGGAGTCAGCCACGGAGCCCTCACGACGATTTCTCCCATATCCCTCTCATCAGGCTCGACATCCCTCCAGTCCTCCTTGACAACCCTCAGGTAAACGAAGGGAATCGGGAAGCCAGTCTTCACGTAGTAATCGACTTTCTCCTCTTCGCTCAGGCTTAAAAGCTCTGGTTTAAGTTTGGCGATCGTCAAAACTGGACAAGTTTCGGACATTCCGTAGCCGGAGGTAATCTTTATTCCCTTCTCTATTGCTTTCAAAGCCAGACCTTTCGGAAGTTTGGATCCTCCGATGACGACTTTCCATCCGTCAAGCCTTTCATTTTCTTTTAAAGCCGCCAGTATCATGTTGAGAATCGTGGGAACGCAGTGGCTTAGAGTAACCCCCTCCTTCTTTATAAGCTCTATAATTCTCCTTGGCTCGTATCTTCCCGGATACACCTGCTTCACGCCAAGAAGAGTTGCCACGTAAGGAATACCCCAAGCATGGACGTGAAACATCGGAGTTAGAGGCATGTAAACGTCGTTCGATCTGAAAGAAACCCAGTTGTCTTCGTATGCTGCAAATTCGAGAGCAACAGCGAGAGTGTGGAGAACGAGCTGGCGATGGTTGAAATATACACCTTTCGGTCTTCCCGTCGTGCCGGTTGTGTAGCCGAGAGTTGCAGTTGTTCTCTCATCAAGATCTGGAAAATCGTACTCCTTACTCGCTTTCTTCAACATCTCCTCGTACTCCAGTTCAGTCAGATCCGTTTCGGGCATTTCATCATCCGTTAAAATGACGTAGTTCTTTACCGTGTCAAGCTTGTCCTTTATTTTCTCAATCAGAGGCAAGAACTCTTTGTTGACGAGAACTACCTCATCTTCAGCGTGTTGCATCGTGTAAAGGATATCTTCAGGACTGAGCCTTACGTTAACGTTGTGGAGAATAGCGCCCATCATTGGTACGGCAAAATAGCATTCCAAGTAGCGATGAGAGTCCCAGTCCAAAACAGCCACCTTTGTGCCTTTCTTCACACCCAACTCTTCCAAGGCATTAGCGAGTCTGTGGACCCTTTCGTAAAGATCCTCATACGTGTATCTAACGATATCTCTGTAAACTATCTCCTGCTTCGGTGCCCATCTCACTCCGTGCTCAAGTATGTGCTTCAAAATCAGCTGAAAGTCATACATACCATCACCCGTTAGCAGACTTTTCTTCTTTAGCTAAATATCTTCGTAATTCTCGGCTTTCAGAAGCATTTTTATTGCCGACCAAATTCTCAATTTTAAATAATTATTGTTCTCTCTCTTTCAGTGCTTTCAGTAATTCGTTTAAAAGCTCTTCCACCCTCTTTAGGGAGATGCCGTAGCTTTTAACAGCTTCTTCAATTGCCTTAGACGAAAGGATTTCCTCGCTTTTTAATTCCACCACTTCAATCGGAACGTTCTTTCTCGCCCTGTAAACGATCTGAACGATATCCCACCTGCTGTAATGACCAACGCAATCAAAGTACGCTTTGGTAGCAAGTCTTTCCTCTGGATCAAGCTCAGCAAAAATCAGTTTCTCCTCGTCTATAACCGGCTCGACCAAGTATAGCCCAGAGGGATTGACTACCGAGCTTCCACCAGCTGCGATATCGAAAGCTCCTTCCGGAAGGATATCTGAAGGTAAATACATGTTTGCGCTTAAAACGAAGGTCTGAGTTTCAAAAGCGTATTCTCTGACGGCAGCATCGATGTCGCAGCTCCATATTTTATCCTTCTCCGGATTGAATCTTCTCTTGTTCGCTGTGTGCTTTTCGGCAACCCAGTAACCCGGCCACAATGCTGCGTGAATTTCTTCTCCCATCACGGCAAGTAGAGACTTAAACGGCGTCATATGGTTCTCGTAGCATATCAGCCCGCTAACATTTCCGACATCCGTTTTGTAGGTTCTCAAATCCGTGCCATCTCCAAGTCCCCACACCATCCTTTCTCCGTGGGTTGGCATAAGCTTCCTATGCTTTCCAAGGAAGTTCCCTTCAGAGTCTATGAAGACCACGGTGTTGTAGAGGGTTAAACTTCCCGGAGTTTTGTCGAGTTCGCTCACACCGATTATAACGTTGATTCTTGCCTCTTTAGCTGAATCAAACAGTGGAGATATATCTTCAGGAATTCTCACAGAGTTTTTCTGATAGTTCACCATGTATTCTGCCCAAAGAGGAGTAGCCAAACCCCTCCAGTAGGGATAGCCTGGGATGAACGTTTCCGGAAAAACTATCAGCCTCGCTCCTTTCCTTCCAGCTTCTTCTATCACTCTGCAAGCCTTATCGATACTTCCTTCCTTATCCATATATTCAGGAGAGATCTGAGCTACGGAAATTCCAATTTTTTCCATAACGATTAATGGCAATAATTCTTTAAAAAATTACTTTTTTACTTTTCTAATCCACAACTT
>NZ_WANY01000018.1:0-2206 GCF_015521575.1 Ferroglobus sp. | reverse complement strand
CGTAGCAAGTATCGGAGTGAATGTAAACCAAAACAGGCTTGTCCTCTTTTTTCGCAACTTTAAATCCTTCTTCAAGGCTGTAGAATTTTATCGGAGATTTTTCATATTCGTCGACTCCAAGGAAGATCGTAGCTACTCCGAAAAGTATGAGAATCATCGCAAAGATTGGTAGAGGTCTTCTCCCTTTCACGAACTTATTTTACAATAAATGTATAAAAAGGTTACGAGGCTAACTTCTCGATAGAGCGTCTTTCAACTTGATGTATTCTTCCTGAGTGATCTCTCCTCTTGCAAGTCTCTCTTTCAGGATTTGGAGGGATCTATCCTCGCTCTTCTTTCCGGAGCTTAACGAATTTATCAGAATGTAGATCACAGCCACTATTATCGCGAGCCAGATTATCTGCCAGAGGAAGCTGCTGAAGTACCATCCTCCGAAGTTGTTTCCCATCATTCCGGGCATACCGTAGCCCATCATGTTACAACCTCCAAAAAAATTGGAGAGGATTGTATCACCATCCCATCATGGGGCAGTGGTAGCCGGAGTAATAACCGTACCCTGGATTCTGGTAGTAGACTGGACTTTGGAACGTTTTACCGTTCGCTTCTATGTACGTTGGGACTATCACGTTTCCGTAGCTAAATCCTTTAGCCTTCACGTCATCTCCCGGCTTTAAGCCTAGATTTGCGGCAACCCACCAAGGAACTCTGATGTACTTACCATCTTCAAGTACTACTGCCATGGGATATACTGCCACCACTTTCCCGCTCACTTCCGTCTGTGCTTCATCTGTGTTATAGTAGTTCATCATATCCTCTCCGTACATATTTCCCATGCCATAGCCCATCATTCCGGGCATGCCGTAGCCCATCATGTGGGCTGAGGCGTATGCTGTCAGAGCCACCAGCCCGAGCAACACACCAAACACCAAACTTCTTTTCATCTCACATCACCTCTGATTGAAAGTAAGAACTGAGGGGCAATAGATGTTGGGGGAAAAAACGAAATAAATACGAGTTATAAAATGCTTTAGAACGTTTCAAAAAGCTTCATAACGTTTCACGCAGTGATTTTAGGTAAGCAGAGTAGAGTTTTGAAAACTCTGCCAAAATTCGTTAACTCTAAATACGCTAAAAGATTAATTTCATCTATAATGAAGAGCATATACCCTCCAGAAGATTTTGTCGAGAAAGCGAACGTTAAGGATCCAGCCATATACTCAAAAGCTAAGGAGAACTGGATAGATTACTGGGAAAGCTTCGCCAGAGAGTTGCACTGGTTCGAACCTTGGGAAAAATTTTTCGACGACTCGAAAGCCCCGTATTACAGATTTTTCGTTAGCGGAAAAATAAACGCAAGCTACAACTGCGTTGACAGGCACTTAAAAAAGAAGAGGAACAAAGCTGCTATAATTTGGGAAGGAGAAAAAGGAGAAAACAGAGTTCTAACGTACTTTGACCTTTATAGGGAAGTTGGCAAGTTATCTAACGCTCTGAAAAACCTTGGTGTGAAAAAGGGGGATAAAATAGGAATATACATGCCGAATCTGCCAGAAGCCGTGATTTCAATGCTCGCTGCCGCAAGGATAGGTGCAACTCACGTTTTCATATTCGCGGGCTTTTCTCCGAAATCTGCGGCTTTCAGAATGAAGGATTCTGGAGTCAAACTTCTCATAACAGCTGACGGCTACTACAGAAGGGGAAGACTGATAAACTTAAAGGAAAAAGCTGACGAGGCTCTTGAGGAGTACAAAGGAGTGGAAAATGTCGTAGTCGTTAAGAGGGCTGGAAACGAAATTGACATGAAAGAGGGGAGGGATCACGACTATGCTGAACTCGTAAGAAAGGAGAAGGCTAAGTCTGAATGTGAAATAACTGATGCTAACGACCCCCTCTTCATAATCTACACCTCCGGAAGCGTTGCTGAGCCTAAAGGAATCATTCACTCCACCGGAGGTTACCTCGTTCACGTCTATGCGACGAGCAAAATAGTCCTCGACTTGAAGGATGAGGACGTTCTCTTCTGCACAGCAGACCTGGGCTGGATTACGGGGCACAGCTACTCTGTTTATGGCCCGCTTTCTTTGGGTGCTACGGTTCTTCTCTACGAGGGAGCTCCGGACTACCCTAACATATGCAGAACCTTCGAGTTGATAGAGAATTACGGAGTTACAGTCTTTTACACCGTCCCAACCCTCGTGAGAATGCT
>NZ_WANY01000017.1:0-2498 GCF_015521575.1 Ferroglobus sp. | reverse complement strand
CTCTATTCTTTTCTCCTTCAACGTGAAATAGAGAAGTAAGAGTAGTACTGGAAAGGAAGCAACATACACAAGTTCTGACAGCACCACGATAATTTCAACGAAAGGGAAATGCTCGGGCAATTCAGCTGCAAGAAGCCAGAACGCAATCACATAGATCATAAGTAATCCAACTCTATTTAAGTCGAAATTTTCCACATTAAATTCCATAATTTTTATAGCCCTAATTACGGCAAAAACGTGAGCAAAAATCAAAATTGGGAGAACTGCAGAAACGTAAACAAACATATTTGGTAAGCTCAAGCTCAATTTTTCTCCAGCTATATCTGACATCAGTTCAAAAAACTCCACCACGGAGATAATGGTGAACGAAATGCAGATCATTAACAGATATGAGGTCAAAAAAGACCAGAGATGCCTTTCCGACGCTTTTAGCTTAGAGTAATTTAAAAGCTCAATAGAATATATCAATGACAATATTAAGCAAATAATAGAAAATCCCGTACCTATTAGTATTAAATTCATCAAGTTTTTTATTCTATTTTGCCCTTAAATTATTTTCCCATTTCACCTACCAACTTGCAAAATCGTAACACAGCAAAAGTTAAATAATCGCTGAGCTTCAACTCCTATCTATGGGGACGGTAAAGCCCGCTTACATTAAAAATATAGCGATGGAGCTTCTCAAAAAGTATGGTGAACTGTTCACTGGAGACTTCGATCACAACAAGAAGCTTGTGGCTGAGTTGACGAACATAAAGAGTAAGAGGGTAAGGAACAGGGTTGCGGGATACATAACAAGAAAAGTTAACAGAGGGTGGGTAAATGTTTGAAGGGGTAATTCCTGCTCTGGTTACCCCTTTTAAAGAGAACTTCGAAGTCGACTTCGAAGGAATCGCCAAGAACCTCGATTACCTTGAAAAGTACGTTGATGCAGTAGTTCCAGCTGGAACGACGGGAGAAGCGGCAACGCTAAGCCATGAAGAGCACGTCGAGGTAATAAAATACGTCTGCGAAGTAGCCAAAAAGCCAGTTATAGCTGGAGCTGGATCTAATTCTACAAGAGAAGCTTTATTCTTGGCTAAAGAGGCTGAAAAGGCTGGTGCAGATGCGGTTATGCTCGTAACACCCTACTACAACAAGCCAAACGCTGAGGGATTGTACAGGCATTACAAAGCTGTAGCTGATGAGGTGTCCATCCCTATTCTCGTTTACAACGTTCCAAGCAGAACGGGAATAAACACAACTCCAGATGTTGTGGAAAAGCTCGCGAGCATAGAGAGAGTTGTGGGAATTAAGGAGGCAAGTGGGAACTTAAAGCAGGTGGCTGAAATAATAAGAAGACTTGGAGACAAGTTCATCGTTCTGTCGGGAGACGACTTCATGACCTTGCCGATACTGCTCCTTGGAGGAAAGGGAGTTATAAGCGTAGCAGCGAACGTTGCTCCAAAGCTGATGAAGGAGATGTACGAGGCTTTCAAGTCCGGAAACGTTGAAAAAGCAAGGGAATTACATTACAAGCTCATGCCACTGTTTGATGCCCTCTTCATCGACACGAACCCAATCCCCGTGAAGAAAGCCCTTGAACTCATGGGGCTTCCGGCGGGGAAGCCAAGAATGCCGCTTGTCGAATTAAGCGAAGAGAAGACTGAAAAGCTCAAAAAAGTTCTTGAAAGTTTGCAGTTAATCTAACAAGCTTCTTTCTATCTCCCTAACAGATTTCGCTCCAGTTAGAACCATAATTCTCTTAAGTTCCTCCCCTATAACACTCAAAAGCTTTCTCACACCGCTTTCTATCGCTAAAGCGTAAATTACCGGTCTTCCAATTAGGACGAAATCAGCTCCGTAAGCGAGAGCTTTGAAAACATCGGTTCCATACCTGAATCCGCTGTCAACACCAGTTGTTACCATCTTCTCTATATTATCGAGAACTTCGAGGGGAGAAACTGCTGAATCTAAAACTCTCCCTCCGTGGTTAGAGATGACTACAGCGTCGCTAAAATTCGACGCTAAGTAATAATCCTTTTCGCTGAGAACTCCCTTAACTATGAAAGGTAGCTTCGTCGTCGAAGCCAGATCCTCAAGCTCTCTCCTGCTTAACGGCTTAGTTCCTCCATAGGAAAGAACGTTATGCTTAACTTTCACTCCCGCCGCTGAGTCGATGTCTATTCCGACTGCAAAAGCTTTCGTCTTTTCTGCCCTTTCTATTTCCTCGTATATTTTCCTTCTATCCTCAAGGGGTTTGATTATCCACACGAAGGGTTTCCCGAATTTTTCAACCTCATCCTGTATCGGATAACCTATCCACGGAACGACACCAACTTCCCAAGCCTCCTTTATTATTCTCTCGAAACACCTTTCATCAACAGCCTTCACGAGTCCAGAAAGCGGAGCAGGCATTACGGGAAGGGAAATCTTTTTCCCGAGAAACTCCGTCTCAAGTTCAACATCCTCAACATCATTTATTACATTCATTCTAATCCCTATGGAATCCAAAAACT
>NZ_WANY01000016.1:0-3713 GCF_015521575.1 Ferroglobus sp. | reverse complement strand
TATCAATCCGCCGGTACCCATTTTTCTCAGAATCTCCTTTACAATCTCAACATCGGCTCTTTCGACGTAAACGTCTTCTATGTTTCTCACAGCGTGAGTCGAAGTTCCGACATCAAAATTCAGTAGTTCTCTGAACAGCCTCACCTTTTGTCCCTTTTTAGCTGTTGCTGTGGATACCATCAAAACTCCTTTTGGCTTTCCCTCCCATTTCCCGTTTTTATACCTAAATCCAAGCAGTTTCAGAATTCTGTCGACGTTTCTTGAAGCTTTTAAAACCGCATCGACATCATCTACAAAAATGAAGTTGAAAGTTTTCCCGCTGAGCTTTTCGAAGTACCTCGGGAGGAACTGAGTTGTGGTGACAAGAATGTCGAAAGCGTTTTTTTCAAGGATCTCGAAGAATTTGTCCTTTTCCTTAAGCTTTCCGTGGTAGTAGGCTACGGTAATCTCCTTCTCTTCGTTCAAACCGCAATCAATTCCGGCTTTTTCGCAGTAATTTCTCAGATTTTCAACGACCTGCTCGACCAAGAGAGTTGTGGGAAGTATTATGTAGCTTTTCCTCTTCTTTAACGCGAGGAATAACGCCATGGCGCTGCCGAATGAAGTCTTTCCTATTCCCGTCGGAGCTACAGCCGCAAAACTTTCGAAGCTCAGAACTCTTCTCGCCCAGAATTTTTGGATGGATCTCGGCTCTCCGATAATTTTTTTGAAGAACTCTTCGAACTCCTTATAGATTTTGTCAAGGAATGAGGAGCATTGATGGAGCTTTTTTAGTTTACAGTAACCCTTTTCAAGTTCCTCCCAAGTTACATCCTTGTGGCAAACCGAGCAAAGATTTGCGTACTTGACGGGAATCATTAATTCTACCTATGAGGTTTCAAAAATTTAAAAAAGTTGTCGAAGGGCTTCCCCAATTAGAATACAAATATCGGCAATCTTGCCAAGTTTTCTCCCTTCAAGCTTACCTCCCAAAGTTCCTCGCAATCGCACTCGACCTCTTCAAGATACGATTTGTCCTGAGTGAGGGAGAAGCTTTTTATCGCTTCAACGAATTCCGGGTCGCAGTTGTAGCAGTTGTGAGGCCCTCTACTCTTTCCTCCCGCAACCGGATCGCATATCGTCTCTATTTCAGTCTTCTTCAGTACTTCCACCGCGCTCCACAACCAAGGGGGACGGTACAGTTTTTTACTCCAGAGCCTTTCCACTATCGTGTTTTTGTGCACGGTCATGAGGTTTAGGGATATCACATCCACATAGCTTTTTACATCCTTCATTGACTGCACCGCATCTCTAATTGCCTCTTTCTCGCTTAAAAGAGGTGGTTTTAGGAGGAGGTACGCTTTTACCCTTCCTCCAGCATCTTTGAGCATGGAAGCGGCTCTCTTAAATTCTTGGAAGGAAAATCCTTTGTTTATTATCTTCTCCCTAATCCAGTCGTTGCTCGTTTCAACGCCTATTCCTACCTCTATCGTAATCTTAGCCTTTTCTATCTCTTTAGCCACCTCTTCCGTAATAAACTCCGGTCTGCTTTCAACAACGAGCTTTTTCACACCCTCTTTTTCGAGGAACTCGTAAATTTTTCTCCTCACCTCTTTATCTACTTCCCTTTCATCAAAAAAGCTGCCCGAAGTGAATATCTTCACGACGTCCGCTTTCTCGTAGGCGTCTCTAAACTCCTTGAGAATAGTCTCCGAACTTGCTTTGGGATTCGCCTCTAAGTAGTAGCTGCACATTCTACAGCTTCTCCAATTGCATCCAGCAGTGGAGAGGATTATCGTCCTGCAATTCACTATCTCGTCTTCAAGTCTCTCCTTTTCCCACCAAGCCTTCATATCAGTCTGAACCTCCTGTAAATCGAGTACTTCTTTCCGTAGTAAAGTCCGACGAGCAAACCTCCCAAGTGGGCTATGTATGCCACTCCGGTAAAGGCTGTGAAGGGAAGCATCAGGATGTTGTAAGCAGCAAATAGCAGTATGGCTGTTTTTATGTCCACGGGAATCACGAAGAATAGGAGAACTCTTATCTCCGGAGCTATTAAAGCCAGAGCTCCCATGATTCCGTAAAGAGCTCCAGAAGCCCCGACTGCCGGTGCGAAGTTGTTCGTCGCGAAGGAGAAAAGAATGTAGAAGAAGTTACCTGCAATTCCTGAAAGGAAGAAAATTTCCAAGTACCTCTTCGATCCAAGCCTTCTTTCGAGCTCTCCTCCGAAGAAAAGCAGAACTATCGCATTAACAAGATAGTGGTCGAAACTTCCGTGGAGGAAGATGCTCGTAACGAGCTGCCAAGGCATGTAGTAAAACTTATCCGGATATAAAGCGAGAAAATTCATTATCTGGGGAAAAATGAGGGAGACGAAAAACATCAGCGTGATTATTCCGAGAAAAATGTTGTTGTATCCGTACTGGGAGATCGAAACCTTCGGTTTTTGAATTGTCACGCTTCTTTCCCTGCCAATTTCCCAGTCCTTTTTCACCTTAACTGGAATGTCGTAAATTCCCTCACAAAAGTGTTTTTCCGGAAGTCTGTGCTCGGAGCAGAACGTTCCTCCGCAGTAGTTGCACTTATAGGGAAGAACTTCTTCCTTTCCGCAGATATCACATTTCACCGCTAAAAATTCGAGCTGTAATATTTAAATATTTTCGAGGAGTTTCAAATACTTCTCGGCTTTCTCCTCATCGTACTGGGCGATCCATGCAGCGAAGCACAGCTCGATTGCGAGCATTCCTTCTTCTTTTGCAAGTTTTTCTGCCTTAACTATAAAATCGATGTCGTCCTTGGATTCTATTTTCACTTCTCTTTTCACGATTCTGTCCGGCATAACCGTGTCAACTCCTCCCATCATTCTAAGATATTGGTAGGTGTTTATTCCAACACCCTTTACCGGCATGTAGCTCTTCCAGTTTTCGAGGGTGGTGCTTTCAGCCCATTTTCTGAGAGCCTTAACGTCTCTTCCGAATTCGAGAAGTTTCTCAGCAACTCCGAAAGCCACATTCCAGCACCTTTCGTTTCTCCACAAGTTAAGTAAATCGTTCTTTTTCAACTTTAAAAACTCATCAAGTTTTTTTACTTTATACCTCTCACTGAAAGCCAGAACCTTCGGAACAACTACGCCAAAATAATTCAATCCCGAGGAGGTTAATGCCGCATCTACCACCATTAAAACAACGTTTGAATTGTACCTCTTGCTTTCCAAACATTTCCTACTGAATTCCGATATTTCTGGGTATTTTTCGAGGGTTTCCCTGATCTTCTTCATGAGATCATTTCGAGCAGTCTATCTTTATCGTTTTGGTATGCGTGTATTATTTTAGCTACTTCTTTGTAGTCTCTGATGTTGTTTTCGAGCATCCACTGGAGGACCTTTTTTCTATTTTCGAGTTCTTCTTCGAGTTCTTTTCTACTCCAAGCTCTCATTTTTCTTATTTCTTCGAGGACTTTGGAGGAGCCTATCATTATGTGTTCATCTTTTTCGCTGTCCCATGAGAAGACTGTAGTAGTTTTGATTATTTTTGTGTGGGTGTCCATTCCGACTATTTCTGCTATTTCTAAATTTCTTCTTACTCTTTTGTTTCCCAGATAAACTTGAGCTTGTATGCTTATTATATCGAGAGCTTCTATCATGCTTCTTGGCACGTTTATCGGGGGATTCTCTAATCTGTGGATTACACCATTCACCGAGTCAGCATGCAAAGTTGAGTAGGTTGTGTGACCTG
>NZ_WANY01000015.1:0-6582 GCF_015521575.1 Ferroglobus sp. | reverse complement strand
AGCATTGAGGCTGTGATAAGTGCCGTGAACTACCTTCTGAGAATGAGGAGAAAGAATGTTTGAATTAGTTGATTCTCATTGCCACATCGATTTCAACACCTTCAACGGAGATAGGAAGGAAGTAATTCTCAGGGCTCTGAGGGAAGGAGTGATCTCCATAATAAACTCAGGATACGACTACAAATCGAACGAAAGGACTTTGAGAGTTTCTGAAAGCTTTGAAGAGGTTTACGCAACTCTTGGTTTGAGTCCGAACAGAATCCACATCGACGATTACAGAATCGTCGTCGATCAGATAAGAGACAACGTGGATAGAATCGTGGGAATTGGGGAAGTTGGTTTAGATTTGTTAAAAGCTAAGGCAAGTTTGGAGGAACAGAAAGAAATCTTTAAACGCTTTCTCTCGTTAGCTGAAGAGTTAAACAAGCCGATCGTAATTCATGCGAGAAAAGCTGAAAGTTTGGCTTTCGACATGGTTAAGAACTACGATGTCGTTGCTGTGTTCCACTGCTACAGCGGGAGTGAAGCTGTAATGAAAAATATTGAAGACGCTGGTCATTACATTTCCCTTTCTACCCTCGTATGCTTTTCGGAGAAACACAAAAAGCTTGCAGAGAAGGTGGATTTGGATTACTTGCTCCTTGAAACGGACAGCCCTTTCCTTTCGCCTTTCAGGGGAAGAAACGAACCAAAAAATGTAATCTACGCAGCTAAGGCTGTTGCTGAAGCGAAAGGCTTAGAGCTGGCTGACGTGGCAGATGCAACAACGAGAAATGCGCAAAAAATTTTTAAGATTTGATGTAAAATAATTCTAACTACTACGGTGGTCGTCGATGGCAATTAAGCGAAAGATTGGCATTCAAAGAATTAAAGAGTACCTCTCGGCAAGGAAGGAAGGGAGGAAGAAAATAGGCGTTCTTGTTGACGGACCGAACATGCTCAGAAAGGAGTTTAACCTGAATCTTAAGGAGATAAGGGAGATTCTCGATAGTTACGGGGATGTTAAAATTGCGAAGGTCTTCATAAACCAATACGCCGGAGAGAAACTCGTTGAGGCTATAGAAAACCAAGGTTTTGAGCCGGTCGTCACCTCTGGAGATGTGGACGTTAAGATGGCGGTGGAGGCTATGGAGATCATATACAACGACTCGATCGACGTTCTCGCTCTCGTTACAAGGGATGCGGATTTCAAGGCAGTCCTTCAAAAAGCGATGGAGAAGGGAAAAGAAACGATAATAATAGGGGCAGAGCCGGGGTTTTCAGCAGCTCTGAAAAATGCTGCCGACATCGCTATATGCTTGAATGAGGAGGAGGAATGAAAAAGCTCTTCATTTTTGAGTTCGCCACTTGCTTGGGAGATCTTCCTGACAGTATCGCTGTTGAAGGCTTAGCAATGTTCAAATCCATGCTCAACTTTTCCAAGTATTACTCCCTCGTGAGTGGGGTGAAAAGAGAATTTCAGTCGGTTTTTCGCTTTCCTCAAAAATCCTTCGAAGATTGTTTAAAGGAGGTTGACGCAGCTTTAATAGTCGCTCCGGAAAACGATTTCACCCTTTACGAGCTGACGAAGAAGGTCGAGGAGTTCGGAGTAGAAAACCTTGGAGCTGAAAGTGAAGCGGTAAAAATTACCTCCGACAAGTACGAGCTTTACAAAAAGTTGAGAAAAGTTGTGAAAATGCCGAAAACGTCTTTGAGCGAATTAGAGGGGAAGTACGTTGTTAAGCCAAGGGTTTCGTGCGGTGGGGAAAACATAAGGATCGGTGGTGAAGTTCCAGAGAACTTTGTAGCTCAGGAGTTCGTTGAGGGAAAGCCGATAAGCGCAAGTTACTTGGCTATTAACGATGTCATCCTTTTAAGTGTTAACGAGCAAATCCTCGAAGGCTTCGAGTATAGAGGAGCGATCGTCCCTTTTGAAGTCGATAAAGATCTGGAGAGGGAGATTGAAGAGATCGGTTGCAGAGTGGCGGAAAAAATAAAGGGTTTGAAAGGCTACTTCGGAATTGATTTCGTTCTTGGGGAGGAGCCGTATCTCATAGAAGTTAACGCGAGATTAACAACTCCTTCAATCCTCTTCGAGTTCTCCTACGGCAAAAGTCTGGCGGATATGATGGAGGAGTTCAAAAAAGAGGGAAAAGTAAGTGTTAAGAAACTCGGGAGGTTTAAACTCTACAAGGGAAGTGGAGAGGGCTATGTGACTTACAAAAATTACGCTATAAAGGTGGAGAGGCTATGATTTCAATAATATTCCCTGCCCACAACGAGGCTGAAAAGATAGAAGAAGCAGTTTTAAGAACGGCTGAAGAAGCGAAAAAGCTCGGATTGGATTTCGAGATAATCATAGCCGAGGATGGGTCGACGGATGGAACGGATGAAATAGCGTCAAGGCTCGCTGAAACCTACGATTTTGTAAAACACCTCCACAGTGATGAGAGGCTTGGGAGGGGCGAAGCTTTGAGGAGGGCGTTGAAAGAATCGAAAGGAGACGTGGTTATTTACATGGACGCTGACTTATCTACTGACATCTCCCATTTAAAGGACTTAGTCGACAACATAAAAGATTACGACATAGTAATCGGCTCAAGGTTGCTGAGGGAAAGCGACGCAAAGCGTCCACTTTCAAGGGAGATACCGTCGAGAGTTTACAACTTCCTCGTCAGATTTCTTCTGAAATCGAATATAAGGGATCATCAGTGCGGTTTCAAAGCTTTGAAGAGAAATGCGGCTGAAGATTTATTCTTCAAAGTTAAGGACAACCACTGGTTCTTCGACACGGAGCTGCTTATACTCGCCCAGAGGAAGGGTTATCGAATAAAGGAGATTCCGGTAAAGTGGAGGCATGAAGAGAACTCCAAAGTCAAGCTCTTGAAAGACAGCTTTTACATGCTCAAGAACATAATCAGACTGATGGGATGAGATGCAGAAACTGCGGAAACGAGCTTTTTAGCAGAACTTCCTATTGCCTTTATTGTGGGGAAAGAAACGCTTACGGCTGCGGAGCGTACCTTGAGAACGAAAAACTAAAGCTCGTTTTTATCGGGGAGGACGTGGAAACTCTCGCTTTTAGGGTTTACGATGACGAGATTTCTCTCAGAAACCTCTTCGAAATCTGTGCCGAAAGAATCCACGAAAGGAGAGTGGATAAAGTTGTTGTTTCCGGTGAGAGAAAAGATTTCGTCGCTTCAATGATCTCTAAGTTTGCCCTAAGCAACTTGGAAGTACTCGTGACTGACGATATGGATTTTGACGAATTCTTGGAGAGGCTTGCTGAATTTTTCAGGAGGATACGCGGAATCAAGAAATTCTATGCCGATCCGGAAGAAAAGATAAGCGGTGCCCATTCCACAATAATTGGTGGGAGAGAGGGATTTAATTTAGTTATGAGACTTGCAAAATCACCCTACGTTAAGAAAATAGTCCCGGGGGTTATCGAGAACAAGGGTACCTCCCAAGGGGGAGTTAGGCTGAAGCTGACGAGAAGCGACGATAGAGGGAATATCAGAGCTTTGTTAATTCACGGAGCTGCTGTACAGCAGATTTACGTAATAACGACAGCCTCGAACAAAGAAGAGGGTGAGATCGTTTTGAGGGAATTAATCTCCCTTCTTTAAATCCCTGTCGTGAGCCCAGATTTCCCCGTCTTCGTAAACTTCCTTCTTCCACACGGGAAGCTCTTTTTTAAAGCTTTCAACAGCCTCGATTAAAGCATTCCACAGATTTTTTCTGTGATCGCTCATCACAGCGACGTAAACTATGTCTTCCCTCGGCAAGACCTCTCCGATTTTATGATATATCTTAACTCCGTAAACTCCGTCGAATTTTTCTATTCTCTCCTCTATCTCTCTTAACTTCTCAAAATAAAGCTCATCGAACCTCTCGTATTCGAGTTTGAGCACTCTCTTTCCTTCGTTGATTTCCCTTACAAAACCTACGAATATCCCGATGGCTCCGCATTTCTCTCCTTTCCTCTTCAACTTATTCACTATGCTTTCCAGAGTTTCGAAATCCTCAAGCTTTGGAATCTCTTCAACTTTCTTCACTTCCTTTAATGGAACCCCTATTTCTCCTTCCAAATTCAGAAGGGCTGCAAATTCGTAGCCCATCGCTGCCAAGGCTGACAGAGCTCTTTTCAAATCGCATCTCATCTCAAATTTCTCTTCATCCCCTTCAACGACAATTTTTCCTCCTTCCTTTCTCAGGATTGCGAGTCCCTTAACTTTCTTCAGCTCTTCCCCAACTTCGGAGATTTTGAACACCTTCATGTTTCCAACCTCACATCCATTCCGCAAGCAATCTCATCGGCTATTACGAATTCTACCTCAACCTTTCTATTCTCAACGTTTAAAATTGCGCAACTCGCTACAGAGAGCCTTGGCTTAGTTGGACTTCCGGGACAAAGAACGATAATGTCGCCAAACTGCTGAAGGACGAATCTGTGAATGTGTCCAAAGACGAGAACTTTTACTCCAAGCTCTTTGGCTTTGTAGCCGAGGTCGTAAAACTCGTTCAGATAATTTCCCTTATGCACCACTCCGAACCTAACACCTTCGACTTCAAAAGTAGTTTCCTCTGGGAGTAGCTTTTTTAATTCCTCCTCATCGGAATTTCCATAAACCGCAAAGACCTCTTTTTTTCTCTCCATCTCCTCGTACAAGGAAAGTGACGTGAAATCTCCTGCATGTATTACCGCATCGACTTCTTCCATCAACCTCACGACTTTCTTCGGCAAATCTTCAAGCTTTTCGCAGTGCGTATCTGATAAGCACAGCAACTTCATTTCCTCACCTCTCTATGTAAACTATGGCGAGGTCGCTTTTTATTTCCTCCCCTATCCTTTCGTTCTCAAGTCCAAGATTTTCTAAAACGGTGACTTTCCCTCTAACTTTACTTGGATCGAAGTTCTTGTCAGCCAAAACCAAAACTTTCCCCCTGAATTCCAAAGCCCTCTCTATCTCATCATAGCTGTTCTTTCCGTGAGAATCAACGACGACCACTTCGCACAAATCAAGCTTTAGCCTTGCTAAAGCGAGCTGAACGCTGCTAATCCCCGGCTCTACAATTCCGTTAATCTTTTTCCCCAGCCCAGAAACCATTGGATCACCGGTTGAAAGAACGACAACGTTTTTCTCCTTCGCCACCCTCTCTATTTCATCGTAAACCTCCCTTCCGAATTTTTTCAGAACTCGAATTTCCCCCCTTATAAATTCCTCCGCGTACTCTATCGCTCTTTTGCTTCCGTAAACTACGTCAGCTTTCGAGATTATCTGCTTGGCTTTGTCTGTCAGGTATCCCTTCGCCGCACCGACTCCGACTACGTAAAGCATTTCAGATCAGCACAACATCTTCCACATTCTCATTTAACTCTTTAGCCTTTTCGAGAACTCTTCTCTTATACTTCGAAACATCTTCGTCTCCAATTATTTTTCCTCTAAGCTCGGGAACAGCCCACTTAACGAGCAAAGCCGGCTTACCTACGATGATTACCTCTCCCTTCGCGTTTTTTAACGCTTCGTCGATGTAAACCCCGAAAACGAATGGTTGAAAATCGCTGAAGTTCTTTAAAGCGTATCTGAACCCCTCTCTGCCAGTAGTTATCGCAACTTTATCGTATTGCTTTACAAGCTCGGCTTTAGTTTTGACGAGCTTTTCACACCAAGGTTCTACGAAGCCGGTGGAGCCGAGGACGGATATTCCTCCCCTAATTCCGACCCTCTCGTTTCCGGTAATTTTGCAGAGCTTCTCTCCTTCGGGAATCTCTATTTCCACTCCTCCTTCAAATTCGAATTTTTCACGAGCTTTTCTGAAATTTTCCTCAATTTGCTTTTTAGCGCTCTCACTAACAGCTTTTTTTCCATTTTTTACGCCTATTCCTTTGCCGAAGTATATTCCTTCGCTGTCTTTCACTCTTGCAACGATCTCTACGCCGTCCGTTCTGTCGAAGGCGTGATCTCCGGCGAATTTCTTAGCTACGCACTTCCCCTTCTCAGCTTTAACTTTAACGCTAACCTCTATACCAACGGGAGTTGAAACCCTCACATAGCTACATTCGTTTTTTACGGATGCTATCGCTCCGACTATGGCTGCTGAAGCTGTCGTGGCTGTAGTAATTCCCCTTTTAATCCATCCGTCTTTGGTTAGTATGTAAAGTCCGCTCTCTATTTTTTCCCGAACTCTCTTTAAGCCTTCCTTTTCCGCAGCCCTCTTCACCCAATTTTTTGGGTAGCGGTAGAGTTCTATAGGGTCTCGCATAGATCTATCAGAGCGTTAACTATCGCCACGCAAATTGCCGAACCTCCCCTTGTACCGACGGTGGTTATGCTCGGAACAGCTAAGCTCCTAATCATCTCCTTAGATTCAGCAGCGTTGACAAAACCAACCGGGGTTGCGATGACGAGGGAAGGTTTAACGCCCTCTTTAATTAGATTGTAGGCAGCTATGGCAGCACTCGGAGCGTTGCCGATCGCTAAAATAGCTCCGTCCATTTTTTCCCTAAGACTGTACATCCCGCTCATTGCACGGGTCATCTTTTCATCTCCCCCAACCTCAACAGCCACGTAAGTCTTCGATTTTAGCTTTCTTTTGTTT
>NZ_WANY01000014.1:0-5313 GCF_015521575.1 Ferroglobus sp. | reverse complement strand
TTGCAGAGCTGTAATTAAAGCTTTGACGTGGAAATCGTCTTTCTTCTTTTTATTCACTATCAAAACAGCCTCTGTCTCAAGAACCTCCTCAACAACCTCAAGCCCGTTCATTCTTAAAGTTGTGCCAGTCGAAGTTAGATCGAGGATAGCCTCAGCCACTCCTATAGCTGGAGCGTTTTCGCAGGCTCCGCTGACCTTTATTATCTCCACATCTATACCCTTTTCAGAGAAAAACTTCTTAGCGATGTTTTCGAATTCCGTCGCAACCCTCTTTCCTTCAAGGTCTCTCAAACTTTTTATCCCGGAATCTTTCGGAGCTGCAATAACGAGTCTCGCTTTCCCAAATCCGAGCTTTAAAGCCACATCAACGTCAAATCCACTCTCAACCACGATATCGTAGCCGGTAATTCCAGCCTGAGCTGCGTTCATGTAAACGTACTCTGGAATGTCTCTCGCTCTTGCAAAAAGTATCTTTATGTTCTCGTTGTTCGTGTTGGCGATCAACCTTCTGTCTTCGCTCTCCACTTTTATCCCGGCTTCTCTCAGCATCTCTATTGCTGGAGCGCTGAGCCTTCCCTTGTTCGGCACTGCAATTATCATTGGTAATGACTTTGAGGAATAGCTTTAAAACTTTTTCAGGATAAAGTTTTACATGAAGGTCAGCGAAGCACCAAAAACGTCAACCTCAATAATAGTGAGAAGCGCCGCCAATGCGAGAATTTCCCAGTCGAAGAACCCTTTTTTGGAGCTGATGAGGAGGGTTTTCAGAAAAGAGGAGGTTGCGTTAAAAGCGGTGAAATTCGTTACTATGATAGAGGAGAGGCAGAAAAGCGGAAAGCCGCTTAGAGTTGAGGAGTGGGAGGAAATAATGAATGAACTCGGAATGAATCGCTCTTCTTTTTACTCAATGAGAAACAAGCTGCTTGGAGCAGGAATGATAGCGATAAGAAACGGAGAATACAGGCTTTCCGGGGCTTTCAGCAAGGATCTTGTTGATATGGCGAGGTGGTGGTGGACAGCTGTTTTGGGAAATGATCCAGACACGCTATAATTCGCTAAAGTTTTAAGGGAAAGCGAAGAGATGAGTTTATGAAAGTTGCAATCCCCACAGACGACGGAGTTAAAATTTCAGAACATTTTGGCAGGGCGAAGTTCATCTACATAACCGACGGAAAGGAGAGTAAGTTAATGGAGAATCCCCACGTTCCCAAGAGAGGTCACAAAGCTCTACCAAAACTTTTGAAGGAAGAGGGCGTTGAGGTTGTTTTCGCCAAACATGTGGGGGAGGGAATGAGGGAAAATTTGGAAGAGTTCGGAATAAGAGTGGAAATAGTGAGCGAAGATGAGATCTCAAAGCTCATCGATCGCCTTAAGAGTTCTTGAGGAACTAATAAAAATCGACACGAGGAATCCTCCGGGGAGAACGAGCGAGGCAGTCGAGTTTCTTGAGAACATCTTTTCGAGCCACACAACAAAAATTTACGAAGCTGAGGAAGGCAAGGAGAACCTTGTGGTTGAAATAGCTAAGGGCAAACCGTCTTTGATGTTCAACTCACACCTTGACACAGTTCCGGCTAAAGATATTCTCCTAACTCCCGTTTTCGTCGATGGAAGGGTTTACGGGAGGGGAAGTTGCGACGCGAAAGGATGCGTCGCTGCGATTGTGGAAGCTTTTCTAAACTTCGAGCCGGAAATTGGTTTGAAGCTAAGCTTTACGGCTGATGAAGAGGTTGGCGGAAAGCTCGGATTAGATTACGTTCTTGAGAGGGAAAAAGCGGATTACGTTATAGTCTCCGAACCTTTCGGTAGTGACAGCATTGGGGTCGCTCAGGCGAAGGTTTATTCCATCGATATAATCGTAAAGGGTAATTCCGGACATACGGCTTCAGCGGATGTAAAAAGCGGAGCAATTTACAAAGCTTCAAAGCTGATAGTCGATGCGGTCGATTACTTCAGCTCGATAGAGGAGAAAAATCTTGATAGTCTTCAAAAACTTCTTGGAACTCCGGTAGAAATAAGAGGGAGGGGTGTTGCAGCGTTCAACCCAGCGATAATTGAGGGAGGAGTAAAGAGAAATGTTGTAGCGGATAAATGCGTAATAAAAGCTGATGTAAGGCTGATGCCTTGGGTGGATGAGGCGAAGGTTTTTTCCAAAATCGCTGGCGGGGATGTTGAGTTGGTTGTTCAGGGGGTTTTGAAACCTTACGGATTAAGCTTCGACGGCGTTGATTTAAACGCTGATCTGAGGTTTTTCGAGATCATAAAGAGTTCGATAGCATCTTTCGGCTTAAAACCCAAAGCCACCGTATCTCTTGGTGTCGGAGATATAAGGCATGCGAGGAAAAGGGGAATTCCAGCTTTCTATCTCGGCCCTAAAGGGGAGAATCTGCATGCCGATGATGAATTCGTTTACGTGGATGAGATTTTCAGAGTTGCTAAAATTTACAGAAGAATTGCCGAGAAACTTGCGAAATTCACTTGAGAAAGATCACGTTACCCCTCCCCTTCTTGTACTTCTCGATGATTCCTCTCCTTTCTAAATCTGCGAGCATCAAACTCAGCTTGGCTTCACTGACTCCAAGCCTCTCTCTCAACTCTTTCTGAGTGATTCTTCCTCCAGCGGCTTTAATCTCTTCAACAACCCTCTTCAAATCTTCGGGGAGCTCTTTTTCTCCCTCTTTTATCCTCCTTGCCCTCAACGCTAAGTAGAAAACCGGTGCTGCGAATAAAATTAGCAAGGGGTAGTAAATCGAGTAACTGTTCTCCCCTTCCTTTACGTCGATCTCCTCAAAGGTTATGTTCCCGAGCTTTGGCTCCTCTATTTCTATAACTGGCACGAGCAGCAGATCTAGTCTGTAAGTTCCCTCCCTCACAACCGTGACGTTTTCTTCAGCGATCATCACGAGCTCTCCGTTTTTGTAATATTTAGCCACGATCTTGTAACTTCCGGGAGAGACGTTGAAGGAGTAGCTTCCGTCTTTGCTCAAAATTTTCTGCTCCGGAGTTGTGTTTATCTCAACAACAACGTTCGAAAGAGGCTCGAAATTTTCCCAAGAGTAAACCTTTCCTTCGATAACCGCAGCTGAGGACAATTTAGCGAGTAAAATCAAAAGGATGCTAAATTTCAATACTTTCGAGATCGTTCGGAAAGTTAACATCGATACCTCTTTTCTCAACGAATTCTTTTATTTTACTCCTATTTTCGTAAGCTTCCGGATACATGTGGACGAAGTAGGCTTTCTTAACTCTTGCATTCTCCACGAAGTTTTCCGGAGTTGTGTGGTCTATTGCCGGATACCCGAAGCTTAGAGACATTTCGTGAATTACCATTTCTACATCCTCGTAAAGCTCTGGAAAGCTCCTCGTATCTCCGCTTATCAGCAGGTTCTCTATTTTGTAAGCGTAGTTGATTATTGCGTGCTTTCCCTCCCTGACTTCAAACTTCATTGAACCGAATTTTGGCTTGTCTTTTACCACAACTTTCACCTTAGTTCTTAGGTAGGGATACGCTTCGAAAATAGCCTCAAGGTTCTCTTTGGCGAAGGGGGCAAAGATTTCAATTTTTTCGTCCCTCTCCAACCACCTCGCTTTCAGAATCCCTATGAGCTCCCCGCAGTGGTCGGTGTGGAAGTGAGTGAGTAAAATCCCGTCCAAATCTGCAGGAGTGTATCCGGCTTCTTCCAGTCTAAGCAAACAGCCAAATCCGCAATCGACGAGAATGAGTTTATCGTCTTCGATGAGCAAACTGCTCTGGGCTTTTTTAGCGAGAGGCACAGCTACTCCAGTTCCCAAGAACGTGACCTTCATGCTTTCAGCTTTAGGAAGTCCCATATAAATTCTTTCGTTTCTGGTGATGGTGTTAGTACTCTCTTCACCACTCCGCTCCTTATTTTCTCCCCCACATCAGCTCCAAGAGATTTCCAGTGATTCCTTATGCAGTCTTCTATCGCCTCAACAACTGTTGTGAACTTTCTCCTAACGTAGGTTACGTACTTTCCTTCTTCAAAAAAGTGCTTGTATTCTCTTTCCTTTTTTATGAACCTCATGGCATGCTCGTAAACCTCGAAAGGCGGTCCAAAATGTTTTTTAATTTTGCCGAGTTTGTCGAAGGCTGTCTCTATGTAAATCATGCACGTGCTACCTTTTACGAAGTGTCCGCTTTTTACTACTGTAAAGTCGTTGTTCTCCAAGAACTCGGAGATTTTTCTGCACGCCCTCTCAAGCTGAGGATAAAGATTGTCTTCGACAATTGGAGGCTTTTCAAAACTTATTTCGTATATGAATCTGTTTTCGAGTTCTTTTTCGAGTTTTTCGTCTTTTATTTCTTCTTTTTCTGGATAGAAGAAATCTTTGGATGGCTTTTCTATGAAGAGCCGGCATTTCTCAACGAATTTAGCCAGGTTGTCGACGCTTAGATTAGCTGCCACGTTCCTCTTCTCATCAACCGGATCCACTACGAAGATGTTCTTTAACCCCTTTTTTCTGTAAACCTCTCTTCTCGCAACATCTATCACCAGATCTCTTCTCCATTTTGCAGCCTCTCTGACGAGGTTTTCGAAACTTCCGTAGAATACTATGAGCAGCTCGCAGAGGTAGCCGGAAAAACCTCTTACTTTGTACTCAGCTCCGTACAAGTTCGAAGCTTTCAAGAATCTTTTTAAGAGTCTAACGTCGTTTTCCTTTCCCTTTATCCTGTCTTTCAGCCACTCGTGGTGAAAGGGAGTTCTGTCAACTGCACTCTTGATCTTCTCAGCGCTTCTCAGCTTGTAGCAAGGCACAACATCCGCTTCAACTCCAAGCACCTTGCCGTGAACGTATGGATGAGCGGCATATCTCAGCTCAAATTCGTCGAGAACACTCTTCCCAATTTCGAGTCCGATTCTTTCGAGTTCCTCTTCAGTATAGTTTTCGGGGAAGAGAATGAAGGCGTCTATCTCCAAACTTTCCGGCAGCCATGTGTCTCTTGCGAAGCTTCCGAGAAATCTGAATTCCAAGTCGGGATAATCTTTGAGCTTTTCCTTTAACCTTCTCTCAAGCTCTTCAGCCGCTTTTTCAGCCTTTCTTCTCAACTCTTCGCTTGGAATGACCTCTTTCAAAACCTCTTCCAGAACCTCCTTCATCTTTCTACACCGTAAACTTCCAAGTCCTCGTAAATCGGCCCTTTGCTCGTTAGCGTGCTTTTCTTCAGCCTGAAATCCCTTACATCCATCCATCCGAAATCATCTTCGAGATCTCTCAAAACTTCCACTATCTTCCTCCCTTCCGGCTTTTTCACCCTCGCTATTGTGACGTGAGCTGTGAAGCTTTCGGGCT
>NZ_WANY01000013.1:0-4842 GCF_015521575.1 Ferroglobus sp. | reverse complement strand
TAATTAACTTAACTTAAAATGACCAAAAACGCAAAAAGTGAGTGGTAAAAAAATCGTGATGGTTCGTTGTTTTTGCAGCTTCGCAACTAACTTCACTTTTCGAAGTAAACTGTAGCGGTTTTTGGCGTTTTGCCCTTTTTAATGCGATGATAATCGGCGTAAGTTAAAACTTCAGAATCTCTCCTCAGCTCGGCTCTTACTACTTCTCCGATAAACAACGTGTGAGTTCCGACGTCACATTCCTTTACGACCTTCGCCTCGAAAATCGCTGATGCGTGCTGGATTACTACAGGAGACTCAGTTACTCCGATTTCGTAATCCACACCCTCGAACTTGTCGAAGTCTCTACTGCTTCTGAATCCGAATCTTCCTATGAACGTTAGGGGAGTTTCAATGTCCAAAACGCTGACGGCAAAGACCTTACTCGCTTTGACGATTTCGTGGGTGAAGTTTTTCTTGTTCAAACACGCTGCAATCATCGGAGGTTCTGAGGAAACCTGAAAAACGGTATTTGCTATTTGCCCGCTCAATTTGCCCTCGTAGGCTGAAGAGACTACGTAGAGACCGTAACTTATTTTATAAAACGCTCTGGGATCCATTTTTAAGCGTTGGTTTTGTAGTTTAATAATGTTTTGTTAGATTATCCTTCTCTCTTTTGGTACGTAGTTCCTTATTTTCTTTCCATCTCCCTTTCCACACCCCAGAAAATATTTTCCCCACTTTAAAACAACGTATCCCTTGTAAGGAATGTTCAGATCCTCTCCTTTTAGCCACTTAATCGCATCTTCGTAGGAAACTTCGATGATATTCTTTTTAATCTCGTCTCGAAGTAAGTAGCATCCCTCTATGCTCAACCTTATCCCATCTTTTTCGAGCTTACCGAAGTAAACACCTTGGTGGTACTCTTTTATCTCAAGCTCGTCTTTCTTTTCGCACCTTAGAAAGGCGTAGAGCCTATCCTTTCCCATCTTTTTAAGTTCGAAACTTACTTTTTCAACTCCGTAAATTTCTTTCAAAATTTCTACGTAGTTCACGGTTTCACCACCTTGGCGACGAAAAATCCTTCGGTGTCGTTATCTTGAGGGTGAATTCTGAGGCATTTTTTTACTTCCTCGCTGTACTTTTTTCCGTTGAACTCCAATATCGGATCTGTAGACTTTATCGGAAGCTTTATTTTTTCAAGCTTGGCATCCGTGTTGTAAAGGAGGTAATCGATCACTTCCTCATTCTCTTCCGGATCGAGGGTGCAAGTAGAGTAGACGAGTACACCTTTTGGCTTTAGAGATTTGTAAGCCGCTAAAATCAAGCTTTTTTGCAATCTCGACAGAGCTTCCACTTCCCTCTGCCTCCAGAGCTTTAAGTATTTGTAGTTCTTTCTGATCATGCCAACATTGCTGCAGGGGGCATCGAGTAAAACCCTGTCGAAAGTGTCTTTGAATCTTCCAAAGTACCTCCCATCCTTTTCCGTCACAACAACATTTACGCACCCGTACTTCTGAATGTTCGAAATGAGGATGTTCAGCCTTGAATACTTCACGTCGTTGGCAATCACGCAGCCAGTGTTGTTCATGTACTGGGATATCTGTGTCGTTTTCGCTCCGGGAGCTGCAGCCATATCGAGAACAAAGAGGTTCTCTTCTAAATCCATGACAACTGGAGGAATCATCGAAGAAGCTTCCTGCATGAATATCAAGCCGAGAGCGAATTCTGGAGTTTTGGTTATTCCCTCCCCGTAAACGAAGAAACCCTCTCTGCACCAAGGAACTTTTTCGAGTTCGAATTCCTCGGAAAGTCTTTTTACAACACTATCTATGTCGATTTTCAGTGTGTTAACTCTGAAGCTCTGTCTTATTGGCTTAGCCATGAACTCGTAGAACTCCTTAGAATCGTCTATTTTTTCGTATTTCTCCACGAATCTCTTATTTATTTCCCTGAACTGCTCCTTTATCACCTACACGATTTTAAAAACCGCTACATATAAATCCATCGAAAAACTTATTTGTTTAAGTTAAATTTCTATTTTATGGCTTTAAGCGATACGATACTATTTGGACTGGCGATAGTCATAATCCTGTTCCTCCTTTCGGGAATCAGAATCGTTAAGGAGTACGAGAGGGGCGTAATTTTTAGACTTGGTAGACTCGTAGGTGCAAGGGGGCCGGGGATATTCTACGTAATTCCTATTCTTGAAAGCATGCAAGTCGTCGATCTGCGAACCGTTACTTACGATGTTCCACCGCAGGAAGTCGTTACGAGAGATAACGTTACAGTAAGAGTTAATGCGGTCGTTTACTACCGAGTTGTCGATCCGGAAAAGGCGATAACTGAAGTTTACGATTACAAGTTTGCCACAGCTCAAATTGCCCAGACGACTTTGAGAAGCGTTATAGGGCAGGCTGAACTTGACGAACTTTTATCTGAAAGAGAAAAACTGAATTTAAAGCTTCAGCAGATAATAGACGAAGCCACGGATCAGTGGGGAATAAAGGTTTCGGCTGTAGAGATAAAGGACGTTGAGCTGCCAAAGGAGATGCAGAGAGCAATGGCCATGCAGGCTGAGGCTGAAAGAGAGAGGAGAGCGAAGATAATAAGGGCTGACGGAGAGTATCAGGCGGCGTTGAAGTTAAAAGAGGCAGCGGAGATACTTTCGGAGAGTAGAGGGGCTATGATGCTGAGAATTCTTCAGACGATGAACGAAATATCCAACGCTCAAAACACGACGATCGTGTTTCCGATTCCAATAGAAATTCTTGAATACTTCGCTGAGGCGAAAAAGGGCAAAAAGGAGCAATAAGAGCATTTAATTTTTCTTTTTGCAAATGTATATCCTTCTCGTAAGACTCTTGTGAACTTTTTGGTAGAACTTAGATTCGAGGATGAAGTAGTCCTCGAAAAATTCTTCTACGTCCATGTTCGTAAGAAAAACTATTCTTTCACCTCTCAGAACTCTGTGAAATTCTGGAAAGCTTTTTTCGTACAATTCCTTCAAATCTCCGAAGCTCATCGACGATTGGAGGTATGGGTAGTCCGTTACAATTCCATCAACACTCTCATCAGCCAAAGGAAGATTCTTGGCATCTCCGACGATAACGTTCACTGGAAGATTGTAGTATCTCAAATTGATCGCACAACCTTTTGCGATTTTTTCAAAAGCCTCAACTCCAACGAAATCGAGATTCATCAATCCGGCTTCTATTATCATAGTCCCTGTTCCGCACATAGGGTCGAGAATAACTCCGTTTTCGACTCCGGTTATGTTCACCAAGCTTCTCGCAAATCTCGGAACAACTGCTCCGGGTCTGAAAAAGGGTTTTAGATCTGGACGTCTTTCGAGGAACTGCTTCGTGTTTGTTACATGAATGAGCCAGCCAGCATAAACGTTCCTTTCAGTGACGTAGACTCTAAATATTCTGTCTGGCTTAGAAACGCTTATTTTCGCCCCTCTTTTGTAAAAAATTGCTCCAAGCTCTTTTTCGAACTCGTTTGAAGGTACGAAACGCCCTCCGATGTTTCTCACTCTCACGCACATCTTTCCTTCCGGCAATTTTAATTCTTTTACAAAGCTTTTTAGCTCCTCCAAACTTCCTGAGAAAAGAAATTCGCTTACTTCGTGAACAAGACTCAACCTTTCGAGACGTTTAACTTCCGAAACTTCCGCAACGGATATTTGCCTGTCCTCAAGAATAATTTCTCCACCGAGAATGTCTCTTGAAAAAACCTCAACTTCTTTTCTCGCCACGTACTCCAAATCTCCGGAGAGAAGAAAGATCAATTTCATTTTCGCATTTCGGCTATTTTTTTAGCCAACTCTATCATAAGGTCGAGCTTCTTTCCAGTCTTTTTAACTCTGACCATCCCTCCTTCCTCCCACCACGACTTCGGATACTTTTTGTCTTCAGCGTAAAACTCCAAACCGAGGGCTTTGCAGGCTTCAATAAGCTCTTTAAGTTTAACGTTCGCCACCGCATACCTTTTCGGAATCTTTCTACCTTCACTTCTGCTCTTCCTCTTATCTAAGTTGACCGTCCAGATTATCCAGTAATTATTTCTTTCTTCTTCGAAGTTCATCGTAAACCTCCTCCACTTTGACGTCGAACTTAGAGAGGAGGACAACGAGGTGGTATAGCAAATCGGCTGCTTCGTAAATTATACTTTCCCTATTTTTATTTTTACAGGCGAGGATCAACTCCACCGCTTCCTCCCCAAACTTTTCGAGTACTTTATCCTCTCCCTTCTCGTGATAGAGCAGTTTAGCTGTGTATGAATCCGGAGTGGGGTTTTTCTTTCTCTCCTCAACTATTTCCTGAAGTTCTTCCAGCATGTTATCACTTCGAGTTTTTGAAGGTTATTTCCACCAAGGGGTGTGTCGCATCTTCTAGAACCTGAATATCCCTGACGGATTTTATCCCTTTCTTTCTCACGAGCTTTTCGAGTCCGAGCTCAACGTTTTCCGGAACTTCTATGATGTACGCGTCGAGTTTATCTATTCCTATCTTTTTAGCCGCCACAACTCTGTGGTGCCCGTCTACCAAATAGTATTTTGCCCCCTTCTTTATGACGATAACAGGTTCAGCAAGACCTTTTTTCAGTTCGTAAATTCTTCCCCTAAGTTCGTCGGCGTAAACTTTCGTTTGAGTGGGAATAATTCTGTCAACTTCAATTTTACCTCTCTTAAGCTCGGTCTTAACGTTATGAACGCTTTCTATCGTTTTCCTTAAGTTTTCAACTTTTTTAGGATCTGCTCTCTCTATCTGACTCCTTATTACATCCGTATTCGAGATTATTCCAATGAGCTTTCCTTTTTCATCTATAACCGGCAGCTTAGACCTTCCGGTTCTGAAC
>NZ_WANY01000012.1:0-2001 GCF_015521575.1 Ferroglobus sp. | reverse complement strand
GTGAAGATACACATGGAGGAGCCGATAAGGTACGGAAAAGGGGATCCGATAGAGGCTTGGCTTTACGAAGTGTTAATGCTTGACGCCCAGACAGCTAAGATAGAAGAGGAGGATATTGAAAAGATAAAGAGAGGAGAGCTTGAGTTTGAAGAAATAGATAAGGACGAATTGATAAAGAACGATTTGCTACTTAGGGAATTCTTCGGAATTTACGTTCTCGCCCACTATAGGAATCGACCTTCGGATTTGGTAATTCTCCTTGACATGCCCAATCATCTGCCGCTCAGAGTTAAGGTGAACAATAAGACCGTTTGCAGCTTGCATATTGCGATAGAGGGTAAGATGGACGAAGCTACCATAGAGAAAATCGCCAAGGGTTACAAGCCGAAGGGTCAGATAATTCCGGATTTAATTTTGAAGCACTACTGGAACTACGAGTTTCCTAAGCTCACGGGAATAAGAATTGTAAGAATCGCAACCCACCCAGATGTGATGGACATGGGTATTGGCAGCTTCGCTTTGAAGAAAGCTGTGGAATGGGCGAAAAGCAAGGGAATGGACTGGGCTGGAAGCGGATTCGGAGTTTCTCCGGAACTTCTGAGGTTCTGGATGAGGAACGGCTTTATCCCGGTGCACATAACTCCTCAGAGAAATGAAGTTTCCGGTGAGCATTCCACCATAGTTTTGAAAGCTTTGAACGACAAGGTCTATGAAATGCTTGAAGAGATAAATTCGGAGTTTATAAGAAGAGTTATAGAGCTTCTTGGAGACGAATTAAAGGATTTGGAGGTTGAAACGACAAAACTTCTCCTTTCGAGCATACTAAAACCGGCGAGAGTTCCGAAGCCCGAGTTCGGCAGAGTTGAAAGGAGAAGGATAAAGAAGTACTTGCAGGGGCAGAGCCTTTACGAGTACACATCGGACATAATAAAACCGATCGTTCGCTACTATTATTCTCAGACTGAAAAAATCGATCTTGAAGAGGATGAGGAAAAGCTGCTCATAGCCAAATGTCTGCAGCTTAAAAGTTGGAGTGAAATTCACGTCGAGAAGTCCTACAAGAAAATGGTTAAGGCTGTTCAAAAGCTCTGGAGGTGGTTCTACGAAGGAGGAGAAGAGGATTAATTTCGATCCAGAATTCGTGGAGATGATTTTAAAGAAAGGTAAGACGACGACAGTGAGAAGAGGAATTAAGAGGTATCCGGTGGGGAAGATAGTTGAGCTTACGGTGAACTACGAACCCTTCGCTAAAGCCAAGATAGAGCGAGTTGTTGTGAAGAGAGTATCGGAATTGACCGACGAAGACGCTAAAAGGGACGGATTCGAAAGCAAAGAAGAGTTAATAAACGCTTTAAAGAAAATTTACGGTAACATAAACGATAACGAATTCGTTACGATAGTCCACTTTTCGTTGGTGGAATAATGGATGTGGTAATCATCGGAGCCGGATATGCGGGAAGTCTAATAGCCTCCCAGCTGGAAAACTACGATATCGTTGTTTTTGACAAAAACAAGAAAAGAAAGAACAAATCCGTAACGACTTTTAGAGAAGTGGTTGATGAAGGGGCGATAAAGAAAACCTACTCCAAGCTCACGTTCATGAACACTAAAGGTACTAAAGTGGAGTACGACTTTAATGAGGAAATTTTCGCCTTTGTTGACTATCAAAAGCTCTGTGATTCTCTTTGGTCGGATATAGAGGAGAAAAAGGTAGTTTCATACGATAAAAAGGGTGTTGTTTTGGAAAACGGAGAAAGGATTGAAGCAAAAGTTGTTGTAGATTGCTCGGGAATAGATGGGGAAAACCTTCGAAGGAATTCTGGGATAAACATACCGCCGAGATTAATCTACATAACCTACGAGACGGTTGATAGGCTAAACGTTCCAGATGACACTTTTTACTTAATAGTTGGATGTTCGATATATGGTGGATGGATATATCCGGCGAAACCCTCGGAAATTGGGGCTGCAAATCTGTTCAAAAGGAAGGAGAACGTTTAC
>NZ_WANY01000011.1:0-3036 GCF_015521575.1 Ferroglobus sp. | reverse complement strand
GATAATCGAAGCTGAGAAGATAAAGGGTAGTAAAAAGCTGTTAAAGCTGAGAATAGACTTGGGAGGAGAAATTAAACAGGCTGTTGCTGGAATTGCCGAAAACTATAGTGAGGAAGAGCTGAAAGGAAAACTCGTCGTCGTTCTGGCGAACATAAAACCTGCCAAAATAAGAGGAGTTGATAGCGAAGTTATGGTTTTAGCAGCCGATGTAGATGGAAGAGCTATACTCCTAACTCCGGAGAAAGAAGTGCCGGTTGGAGTGAAAGTCAGATGAAAATCTCGGCAACAATAGATGAGTTCGTTGAGTGGCTTAAAGAAAGGGGCTACGACGAAAGGCTGGGGGAAGATGGGATAAATGCGCTGAAAAAACTCGGTTTTTCTTCTCTTCTTTTCAACAACAGTCCCCTTCTGCTATCTTTCATTTTTTCCAAGCTCGGTGCCCCGTCAGAAAGGATAAACGAAAGGATAAGATTCGAGATCGCAAAAAGAGTAAGTTACGTTTTCGCCGAAAGAGATCGAATTGAAATTGAAATAAAACGATTTATCGTAGACGAAAAATAATATATCTTCAGCTTTCAAATTATTTTTCCGTGGAAGCGAAGCTTGAACTTTTCAGAGTCAGACAGAGTAGGGAGGAAGTGGTCGACAGAAAGGGCGAAAAAGTAGTAATTAGAGAGTACAATCACGGAGAAGATTTTGAAAAACTCGTTCACATGTACGAGACGTTCTCTCCAGAAAACAGATGTTTGGGTTTGCCACCGACAACAAGAAAAGCAATAGAAGCTTGGGTGGGCTTTCTCGCCAAAAGGGGGTACAACATTGTAGCCGAAAAGGACGGAAAAATTATTGGTCACGCAGCGGTTATTCCAACCGAAGATGGAAAGAATGTTGACCTGACGATTTTCGTTCATCAGGATTACCAAGACAGAGGAATAGGTCAGGAGCTTTTGAAAAGGATAATCGAAATATGCAGAAAAAACGGGTTTGAAGGGATAATGCTTGTAACGGAGAGAACGAACAGGAGGGCGATACACGTTTACAAAAAATTCGGTTTTGAAGTTGTAAACCCGGAGTTCGAGTACGACATGTATCTCGATCTCAGAAAAACCCGCTCTTGAGATCTTCAGGAAATTTAACGTGTTTTTCTTCCATTACTTGCGGAACCAACTCATCTGAAAAGTCGTTACATTCCTCTGTTATGAAGTTTATCTCATTTAGCTCTCTAAACTTGCTCACGTCGTAATTTAGCTTCTTCGCTATGCTTTCAATCTCGAATCTGTGTAACTCGTTATCTGTGATAATAATTTGCTATTCAGACATCATCAACGACATAAGATCGTGCGAGAAGTCGAGCGAGATTTTCATTTGCCATCACTACACACATTAGCACAACTAATATACGTTTTTTCAAAGCTCCTCCGTAAAGCTTTTACTCTTTTCTTGAGCTATAGACTCTCATGCGAAAAGTATCAGTATACGACACAACGCTCAGAGATGGTGAACAAACTCCCGGGATTTCCTTTCCGCTAAATTACAAAATTCAGATAGCAAAACAGCTGGATAAGCTTGGTGTGGATTACATAGAAGCTGGTTTTCCTGCTGCAACTAAGGGTGAGTTTGAGGCTGTGAAAGAAATTGCGAAGCTTGGGTTAAGTTCTAAGATAAGCGCTTTAGCGAGGCTCGTTAAAGAGGATATAGATGTGGCGATGAAGACTGATGTTGATATGATCCACATCTTCGTTCCTACATCTAAGATTCAGGTCGAGCACACGATAAAGAAAGATAGAGAGGAAATAATTGGAGAAGCAGTTAAGTACGTTGAGTACATAAAAGATCACGGTTTCGAATGCATGTTTTCGGCAATGGATGCTACAAGGACTGAAGTCGACTACCTCAAGAGGATTTACAAAGCCGTAGAGGATGCTGGAGTGGACATAATAAACGTTCCGGACACCGTTGGCGTGGCAACGCCTTTCAGCATGTATGAACTGATAAAAGAGCTTAAAGATCATTTGAAGGTTCCGGTTGATGTCCACTGCCACAACGATTTTGGATTAGCCACAGCCAACACCTATGCGGCTGTAAAAGCTGGAGCGGATGAGGTGCAAGTGACGGTGAACGGAATTGGGGAAAGAGCCGGAAACGCTTGCTTAGCTGAGGTGGTTATGGCTTTACATGCTTTGGACGGGGTTAAGACGAATATAAAAACAGAGTACCTTGTGGAAACTTCAAGACTCGTGGAAAGGCTGTCGGGAATAAAGCTCCCTCCGAACACTCCGATAGTTGGGGAAAACGCCTTCGCTCATGAAAGCGGAATTCACGCTCACGGAGTTTTAAAGCACGCAGCCACTTTCGAGCCGGGAGTAATAACTCCGGAGATGGTTGGACATAGAAGGAGGATAGTCATAGGGAAGCACGCTGGAAGGCATCAGATAAAGAAGATTCTGGAGGATGCTGGATACTCTGTGGATGAGGAAACTTTAACGAAGATAACCGAGAAGATCAAGGAGATAGGGGATAGAGGGAAGAAGGTGACGGATCTTGATGTTATAACTATAGCTGAAGTGATAATGGGAGAGCTGAGTAAAGAGGAGAGAGTGATAAACATAGACGAAGCTACGATTTTGACCGGAAACAAGATAACTCCTACAGCTGTGATAAATGCGATAGTGGAGGGTGAGAAGAAAGTAACTTCAGCTATAGGAGTTGGGCCTGTTGATGCGGCTTTGAAAGCTGTGGCTTAGCTTGTTGGAGAGGATGTAAAGATCACCGAGTTCAAGATGGATGCGATAAGCGGAGGGAGCGATGCGATAGCCGAAGTTTACGTGACGGTTGAGGATAAAGAGGGCAGAAGCTTCACAGCCAAAGGTGCGAGCACAGACATAGTCATGGCGAGCATTGAGGCTGTGATAAGTGCAGTGAACTACCTTCTGAGAATGAGGAGAAAGAATGTTTGAATTAGTTGATTCTCATTGCCACATCGATTTCAACACCTTCAACGGAGATAGGAAGGAAGTAATTCTCAGGGCTCTGAGG
>NZ_WANY01000010.1:0-4810 GCF_015521575.1 Ferroglobus sp. | reverse complement strand
CAATAGCTCTATGCCTTCCACTCTGATGTATAAGCCTTGGTTTGCTTACTTTTCTTCCAACGCAGCGAATTTTCTCCCCTTCAATCCTCTGGCTCGACATAACCTTCACTCCACAGTTCCATTAAAATGTCGTTGACCAAGCTCAAATCAATCCGTAAAGCTTCAGCGATTTCATCAGCCCAAACTCTATCCTTCCCCTTGATGTATTCGAGAATCTCTTTCTTAGCTTGCTCTTTTGGTATTTCCCTTAGCTCAACAACTTCGATTCCTTTCAGCTCCTCGGCAAAATGCCTTATAGCTTCTCTTATCGCTTCAGCCTTCGAAACCTTCAGCTTTTCAACAATTAGGTTAAGCTCCTTCTCAACCTCGGTAAGGTCAACAGGGTAAACGTATCGTTGCATGTATAAACTTGTATAAAGATGTATAAAAGTGTTTTGGAGATAGGTCATAGTCGTTCCACCTCTTCAAAAGTATGAAAGATCTTTAATTTGATCAATTCGAGAAACTGTTGTTTTCATGCGATTTTTTGCATTGGGATATTTGACAACGAGACTTTTCTGCCGAAGAAAGTAAAGATTAAGTAAATGTTATGAATAATTTAGGGATAACGTTTTGGTACTGATTTTCCAAACACTCCTTGTGAAGTTCGAGGAGTGGATTTCGGCAAAATCGACCGAAGAAGCTGAGGAGTACAGGAGAAGGTTTAAAATGGCTATATCGAATTCGATACGGAGGAAAATTCTCGCTTTGCTTGATGAAAGTGAAAAGAGCTTGGATGAATTGAAAAGGGAGCTGAAGACTGATGAAAAACTTCTTAGATTTCATCTCGACATTCTCGAAAAAGCTTCGTGCATTTCGGTTGAAGATAAAATTAGTCTGACCGACGAGGGAAGAGTTTTGGCGGAAATAGTAAAAAAGAAGACAAAATTTTAGAGAGCAAACATTAATATACTTTGTCGCACACTATATTATGGTGGGCTAGGCCGGGGGGTTCGGCGTCCCCTGTAACCCGAAACCGTCGTCATGCGGGGGCCGAAGCCGAAGGAAGGCCCGGAAGGGCGGGGTGAAGAGCTCCTCGGGCTTGTAGAATCTCCGTCCCGAAGGGCCGGCGGTCACGGCTGGGCTTCCCGGAGGGGATGTCCGCCGTGTTTGCCGGGGGGACCGGCCCAGGCCCGGAAGGGAGCAGGCTAACCCCGGACGTTCGGCGCTTTCGGGGGTGCGGAGAGGAGAGTCCGAGGAGCGGATAGCTCCGCCCGGAAGGGTCGACCGGAGGCGCGCCCACCAAACATTTTAATATCTTCCCTCTTATAACGGTTCGTGAAAGGTGGCTTAGCAGTACTTATCTCGGCTGTTCTCATGGGAACGCTCCCGTATTTCGTGAAAAATATCGAATTGCAGCCTTTCTCCATAACTTTCCTCAGAGTTTTCTTTGGGTTGATCTTCGTCTCTCTGTTCATGCTTGTTTTCAGAGAAAAACCGAAAATTTCGAAGAAGCTTTTTTTACTTGGAGCGGTTAACACTGGAGTTGTAGCTTTCTACATTTCCGCAATTTCTATGCTCTACGCAGCTTTCGCCGCTTTACTCCTTTACATGGCTCCAGTTTACATTTCCGCCTACAAACTTTTGAAAGGGGAGATCTCCGCAATTTCTCTTTCCGTTACTTTTTTGGGAGTATCCGGACTTTTTCTAATGCTATACCCTTTCGGAGAAGTTAATATCGGCGTAATTTTTGGATTTCTTTCTGGTTTGTTCTATGCATTTCTTTTTGCTTATCTCAGAAGACTTAGGAAAGATTACTCTTCTTTGCAAATAACGTTCTCAAACCTTCTTGTTGGAGCTGTTTTGCTTGCTCCTTTCTCTCTTAACGTTCGCAACTTTGAGCTGATTTACGTTTTTCTTGGGTTAATTCCTACTGCAATTCCCTTTGTTTTGCTGAGTTACGGAATGAGATTCGTTAAAGAAGAAAGAGGTGCTGTAATAGCTTTGATAGAGCCGGTTGTTGCGTCTTTCATAGGTTACTCGATTTTCGGGGAAGTTCTGAATTTGAGACAGTTAATTGGTGCAGCAACGATTCTCCTTGCATCTTTCGTCTCAACTTTAGATAAAGAGGGTGAAAAGGACGTATCCGAAGGTTAGCATGACAACAGAATGCTTTACTCCCGAGGAGAAGCTTCCTTCTCCCATAACTCCGGCAACAAGTCCGGCGAAAAGTCCCTGGAAAACTGCTGCATGCATGAACACGTTTCTGTAAAACTCCTCGCTTATCGAAGCCAAGCCCATGAATCCACCTTGAGGCATTTTGGCGGTGCTTTCAGCGAGAACCGAAAGGAATGTCGTGGAGATTATGTATACTATACCTATGAACACGAAGAAAGATATGTAGATGATTATGACGTACATGAACATGTTTCCGAGTCTTTCCCTTCTCAACAGCTCGGCATTACTCGCATCTTTTGCTGAAATTCTCAAAACTTCCGTTACGTTTCCTGTAGATCTTAAAGCTTCTACAAGAAGGGTTATCGTCCTCGTCAATTCGAAAACTCTTATTCTGTTGGCGAACCTTATTAAAGCGTCCTCCAAGCTTATTTTCCAGTCGAGATCGAGTTTAATTTTCTCTATTTCTTTCTTCAAAGCGCTCGTCTCCGTCTTTGCGATCATAGCTATAGCCTTGTGAATTGGCATACCACTCTCGTTGGCTGATGCAAGCTTGTTCAAGAAAACCGGAGTTAGCTTTAAAGCGGTGTTCAATTGCCTCTTTTTAATCTCGTAAAATACGGCGTAGGGGGAGAGCATTATAATTAAGGCGATAAAGAGGTAGTCATCAAACTTGAAAAACCAGTCGATGCTCGGATAGAATGGATTGTTCAGGAATCCGAGAATTATGAAAATCATCCCAGCTGGAACGCTGAAAAGGAGTATCGCTTCTGGATACTTCTTAAGGAGCCTTATCGGATTTAAGTACTCTCTCCTGAACTTCCACGAGTTAACTTTCTTTTCCACCTCCGGCAGGATGTTTCGGTTCACTCTGTGCCTCTCTTTTATAAGCGGCGGAGCACCGCTCTCCATTGGGCTTATGAGCTTTATTACCATCGCGAACATAAACGAACCGATTGGAATTATTAGATAGATTATGCTGTAAAGCATTAATTCGTCTCCCTGTCCCATAACAGCCATGACCGTCTGAATTATAATTAAGAAGAGCGGTCCAGCCACGAATGCGGTTATGTAACTTTCTGCCATCAAGCTTAAAAAGTCAAGGAAGCTTTTCTGTTCCTGTCTTGCTCTCTCAAGATAGAACTCGGCTCTTTCCTCTAAATAACTCGTTATGTCTCCACCGCTGTCGATAACTGTTATGAGTCCGTGAAGAAGGTCTTTTAGATTTTCTGATGGAGTGTTCTCTATAGCTTCCGTTAGAGCCGTTCTAAGATCCTTGGAAAGAATCTCTATATCTCTGACGATTTTCGCAAACTCCTTAGATACCTCGCTGTATACATCTTCGTAAGCAGCTATCGATTTGAATATATCAAGGATGTTCATTCCACCCCTTGAGAGGGAGTACATGAACATAACGGCGTGGGGCAAAAGACGGTTTATCTTGCTTTTTCTGTCGCTAATGATGAAGCTTGGGTAGATTTTGAAGAGGAACTTTCCAAGGAAATACATCGCAATTGTAATAAGAGCTGCAAGAACGCTCGCCCAGAAGAATTTTCTGTACTTCAGCCAGTAACTGAGAAACGGTTCTGGAAAGGAGATCTGGAATTTCGGAATCTCTACGAAGTTTATAACTATTATCGCCGCTATTATGCCGATTATTAACCCGACAATGGCGAGGATAACTGAAAATAACATTTGAGTAGCCACGTAAACTTCTGGAGGGACGTTTATCATAGCTCTTTGAAGGTCTCTTCCAAGTTCGTAGTATTTTGTAAGGTTTCTCTTTGCTCTTTCTCCGAAAATTCTGTAAGCGAGCCTCGTAAACTCGTTTTCGTTCTTTATCATGCTATCATCCTCAAAACGCTATCTTTATCGTTTTGGTATGCGTGTATTATTTTAGCTACTTCTTTGTAGTCTCTGATGTTGTTTTCGAGCATCCACTGGAGGACTTTTTTTCTATTTTCTAATTCGTTTTCAAGTTCTTTTCTACTCCAAGCTCTCATTTTTCTTATTTCTTCGAGGACTTTCGACGAGCCAATCATCACGTGTTCATCTTTTTCGCTGTCCCAGGAGAAGACTGTTGTAGTTTTGATTATTTTTGTGTGGGGGTCCATTCCGACTATTTCTGCTATTTCTAAATTTCTTCTTACTCTTTTGTTTCCCAGATAAACTTGGGCTTGTATGCTTATTATATCGAGAGCTTCAATCATGCTTCTTGGCACGTTTATCGGGGGGTTCTCTAATCTGTGGATTACACCATTCACCGAGTCAGCATGCAGGGTTGAATAGGTTGTGTGACCTGTTGACATTGCCTGGAAGAGGGTTAGAGCTTCTTTACCTCTAACCTCTCCAACTATTATGTACTCTGGTCTTTGTCTTAGAGCTGCTCTCAGCAACTCGTACATGTCTATTTCTTTTCCTCCAACTCCTTCTCTTGTCACAGCCGGAATCCAATTTTCGTGGGGGAGCATTACTTCTCTTGTATCTTCTATGCTTACGATTTTAGCGTTTTTTGGGATGAACAAGCTAATGGCGTTCATGCTTGTTGTTTTTCCGCTTGCTGTTCCTCCGGCGAAGATCAAGTTCTTTTTGTTTTCTATGCAGAGCCAGAGGTATGCCATTTCCTCCAAGCTGAAGGTTTTCCAGGCTATCAGAT
>NZ_WANY01000009.1:0-3874 GCF_015521575.1 Ferroglobus sp. | reverse complement strand
CTCAAAGAAAGAGAAGATGAGCGTTAGAGAGTTTTTGTCCCGACTGAAAGAGGCTGGACTGAGAATGCTTCCCGGAGGAGGAGCTGAAATTCTGGCTGAGAGAGTTAGGGAAGTCATTTCCCCAAGGAAGGCTTCAGCCGAAAGGTGGCTCAGGGTTATGAAGATTGCCCACTCTCTGGGGATTAAAAGCAACGCTACGATGCTTTTCGGACACGTAGAAAGTTACAGAGACATAGCGATTCATCTGTACAGACTCAGAAAGCTTCAGGAAAAAACAAACGGCTTCGTATCGTTCATTCCCCTTCTCTATCATCCCGAGAACACGAAACTTGGAGGGGAAAAAGCGAGCGCAGTTAAAATTCTAAAAACCATAGCCGTCTCAAGAATCGTTCTCGACAACTTTAAGGGAATAAAAGCGTACTGGGTTATGCTGGGGGAAGATTTGGCGACTTTAGCTTTAAATTACGGAGCAAACGATGTTGACGGAACAGTTTTGGGGGAGAAAATAGCTCACTCTGCTGGAGCGAGAACGCCAAGAGCGATGACGGTAGAAAGGCTCGTGAAAATGATAAAAAGAGCCGGGAAAATTCCGGCTGAGAGAGACTCATTCTTTAACGTGATAAAATGCTACGAATAGGCAAGTTCGGATTCATCAACAACTTTCTGGCTTATTACAAGTTGGAAAAAGAGGGAAAATACGAAATTGTTGAAGCAGATCCCAAAACGCTTGCCGAACTTTTCGAGAAAGATTATGTTGACTATGCACCAGTTCCAAGCTATTACTACCTCAAGAGAAAGCCAAAAAGGCATAAGTTCTGCGTAGCTTCGGATGGAGAGGTTTACAGCGTAGTTGTTGTTTCCAAGGGAAAAAAGCTCGGAGAGAAAATTGCAGCCACAACCAAGTCGATGACATCGGTGAACATGCTCAAAATAATAATTGAAGAGAACGGTTTAAAAAGCGAAGTCGTTCAAGTGAACGGAAGCTATAGAGAGATTCTGAAAAATTACGAGAGTGCTCTCTTAATTGGAGATGAAGCGATAAAAGCGAGAATGGTTTACAGAGTCTCCATGGACATAGGAGAGGAGTGGAAGGATTTGACCGGCTTTCCTGCGGTATTCGGCGTGGCTGTTTCGAAGAAGGAAAGCGGAAATGAGATAGACGAAAATGTCTTAAATTCCGTTAGATGGGGTAGGGAAAACCTCGATGTTGTTGTAGAGGAGGCAAGCAGAAAATTCAGACTTCCAGAAGAATTCCTTGAAACGTATTTCGAGGCTTTGATTCACGAGATGGGGAAGAAAGAAGAGAGGGGGTTGAGAGAATATGAAGAGCTGTGTAAAGTCCACGGACTACTATGACCTCTTTTCTATGAGCCTTCACGAATTGGGGGAAATCGCTGATAAAATAAGAAAAGAAAAATGCGGAGAACTCGTAACTTTTGTTGTGGACACGAATATAAATTACACGAACGTATGCGTTTCGAAGTGCAAGTTCTGCGCTTTTTATGCGAGAGATGAAAGCGAAGCGTTTGTTCTCTCGGAAAAAGACATTTTAAGGAAAGTTGCCAAAGCCGTTGAGTTCGGAGTAACTCAGATTCTAATGCAGGGTGGATTGAATCCTGAACTTGACTTGGCTTGGTTCGAAAAGATTTTCTCCTCGATAAAAGAGAAGTTTCCCTCCGTTCACATCCACAGCCTTTCTCCTCCGGAGATAATCTTCTTAGCGAAGCTTGAAGGGTTGAACTTCGAAGAGGTTCTACTCAGGCTTAAAAAAGCCGGACTCGACTCTCTTCCCGGAGGAGGAGCCGAGATTCTTTCGGATAGAGTTAGAACGATGTTGAGCAAAAAAGGGAAGAGCGATGAGTGGCTTGAAGTGATGAGGACTGCTCACGAACTTGGGATTCCAACAACAGCAACGATGATGTTCGGACACGTGGAAAAAGAGGAGGAAATAATCGAGCATTTGCTGAAAATCAGAGAGCTTCAAGAAGAAACGGGAGGTTTCACAGCCTTCATTCCTTGGACTTTTCAGCCGGGAAGAAGCGAGTTGAAAGTTGAGAAAGCATCTCCAGTGAAGTATCTGAAGGTTGTAGCAATCTCAAGGATCGTTCTCGACAATTTCAGAAACATACAGGCTTCCTGGCTCTCTCAGGGATTTGATGTCGCTTCTCTTTCGTTGCATTTCGGAGCGAACGACTTCGGAGGGACGTTGCTTGAGGAAAAAGTGATAAGCTCAACAGGAAAGAAGCATACCCCAGCCAGAGTGGAGCAAATAGTGAAAGCTATAAGAAAAGCCGGCAGAATTCCAGCGAGGAGAGACACGTACTACAACATTTTCGAAGTTTATGCGTGATAACATTTATCAAAGGTGAGCAGACCATTTTCTGTGGAGGTAGTTGTTAGGAAAAGCGAAGTAGAAGGGGTCGTGAAAGCTCCGCCCTCAAAAAGCTACACTCACAGAGCTTTGATAGCCGCTTCCCTCTCTCCACTCTCAAGAATTAAAAACCCGCTAATAGCGGACGATACTTTAGCCACCTTATTTTCATGCAAAAAAGCCGGAGCTGAGGTTTGGAGGAGCAAGGACACGATGATCGTCGGAAGTGCTGAGAAGTTTGAGGGCTACTTCAACTGCATGAATTCGGGTACCACGCTAAGAATTCTTCTTTCCCTTTCCCCGGCTACTTCTAGCTGGGGAGTTTTGGACGGGGATTCTTCGCTGAGAAAACGACCCAACAGGGAGCTTTGCTTAGCTTTAAAAAAGCTTGGAGTACGCGTGAAGGGAATCGGGAGCGATTTCAGAGCTCCTATCAAAATTGAAGGGAAATTGAAGGCTGGAGAAGTGGAAATAGACGGAAAAAGCTCCCAATTCGTTACGTCTCTCCTCTTCTCGCTACCTCTCGTTGGAGATTCGGTCGTGAAAGTTAAAAACCTGAAATCGAAACCCTACGTGGATGTAACTCTTCACGTTCTTGAGGAGAGCGGAATTAAAGTAGAAGTCGAAGGGAACGCTTACCATATTTACGAATCCGAATACAGACTGAGAAAATTCGTAATCCCTCCGGACTTTTCCTCTCTGAGCTATTTAATAGCCGCCGGAGTTATCGGAGGGAAAGTTACAATAGAAGACGTTACTGATTCAAAGCAAGGAGATAAAGTCATAGTGGACATTGTAAGAGAAATGGGTGGAAGAGTTTCGTGGAGAGGAAATAGAATAGTAGCTGAAAAATCCGAGCTTGAGGGGATAGATTTCGATGCCTCGGACAATCCAGATCTGGCTCCTACGATTGCCGTCTTAGCTGCTGTAGCCGAGGGGAAAACGAGGATATACAACGCCGAACATCTTAGAATGAAGGAGACAGACAGGATTCAATCAATCTGCGAAAATTTGAAAAGGCTCGGAGTTGAAGTAGAATGCAAACAGGATGAGATAGTGATCGAAGGAGGAAAAAGAGAGTTCAGAGGAGTTGTTGACAGTTTTGGAGATCACAGAATTGCGATGGCTTTTTCCCTCCTCGGACTGCTTGGAGAGTTGAAAGTTCTTAGAGCTGAATGCGTTAGCATTTCATATCCGAAGTTTTTTGAAGTTCTCAAAAAGCTTGGAGCTGATGTGAATGCCAGGTAACACGTTTGGAGAGGTTTTCAAAGTCACAACTTTCGGCGAAAGTCACGGGAAAGCTGTAGGCTGCGTAGTCGACGGCTGCCCAGCCGGGCTGAGACTGAAAAAAGAGGATATACAGAAAGAATTGGACAGAAGAAAGCCGGGAGGAAGGCTGTTTTCTCCGAGAAAGGAAAAGGACGAGGTTGAGATTCTTTCAGGAATTTTCGAAGAAAAAACTCTTGGAACGCCAATAGCCATGATCGTTTACAACAGAGACGT
>NZ_WANY01000008.1:0-26648 GCF_015521575.1 Ferroglobus sp. | reverse complement strand
GTGCACCGAAATACAGCGTTTCAACCTTCTTTTCTGGAGCTGGCGTTTTAGCCTCAGTTGGTGTTGGCGTTGGTGTAGCTTTCTCTTCGGGTTTTTGCTGACATCCGGCTATTACAACGGCAAAAATCAGCAGAGATATCAGGAAGTACTTTATTTTCATTCCCGGACACCTCTCTTCTTGTCAGTATTATAATTAAAAATTATTTAAATTTTTCGCAATTTTATCACCTCCTCAAACTTTGCCGATTGACTATTGTAAACATTAAATTTTAAGTAATTGTAGACAATGTTCGAAAACTTACCGAAAAGTATATGTATTTGGAAAGAAAAGTTCGATTAAAATTTTACAATTTCGATACAAGAGCTGGGCGAAATTAATAAAATATCGATTGAAAATAAAATCAAGTGATCCGAAATGGAGGAGAAATTCGATGCGGTAATAGTTGGAGGGGGAGCTTCGGGATTAGGAGCGGCGATAAAGCTTGCTAAGTACGGTTTTAACGTTGTTTTACTGGAGAGGGGTGAAAGGATAGGATCCAAGAGTGTCTATGGAGGAAGAATTTACTCCGAGATTTTCAAAAGGGAACTCGGCAGCTTAGACGATGCTCCAGTGGAGAGGTGGGTGAGAAAAGAAGTATTGACGTTCCTTGACTCTGAAAAAGGATTGAGCATTGAGCTTTTCACGAAAAAGAGCGAGGAAAGTTTCACAGCATATCTATCGAACTTCAATTCGTGGCTTGGTCAGATTGCTGAAAACGAGGGAGCTTTGATAATCACCGGAATGAAGGTTGATGACCTTATAATCGAGGATGGGAAAGTCAAGGGGGTTGTAGCAGGAGGGGAGAAGCTGTACTCTGATGTCGTCATCGACGCTGAAGGAATAAACCCAATTCTTGCGATGAGAGCTGGGATAAGGAGGGATTGGAAAACTAATGAGGTTGCCGTTGGAGTAAAGGAAGTTATAAAGCTCTCGGAGGAGGAAATAAACAAGAGGTTCGGGCTTGAAAGTGAGGAAGGTTTGGCGAACCTGATGGTCGGATTTCCAAATGCCGTAGGAGGAGCTTTTCTCTACACGAATAAGGAGACTGTCTCTCTCGGAGTTGTTGTTAGGGTCGATAGCGCAGTGAAAAATAACCTGAACGTTTACGAGCTTGCTGAAGACATTAGGCTTCACCCCTACATTTACAGACTCGTTAAAGGCGGTAGCGTTATAGAATATTCTGCTCACCTCGTTCCGGAAGCTGGAGTTAGGGGAGTGCCAGAAAAGCTTGTGTCTGACGGTTTCGTTTTGGTTGGAGATGCTGCCGGATTGGTTTTGAACAGAGGTTTCACCGTTAGAGGTGTTGATTACGCTTTTTACTCCGGCGTTTTAGCTGCCGAAGCTGTGAAAAACGCTCACGAAAAAGGAGAAATGAGTAGGGAAAACCTTGCGGTTTACGAGAATCTCTTAAAAAGCTCAACCATTTACGAAGAGCTAAAGTTCTACGAAAAAGCTCACGAAATCCTCGGAGAAGAGAAATTCTATTCCCTTTACCCCCAGATGTTCATAGAGGTTTTCGAAGAACTTTACAGGATGGATAAACCGAAGACAGTTTATTCGGTGGCTAAAGAGAAGATGAGGGAGAGAGTCTCTACTTTCAGAGCGTTTATGGACTTCTGGAAGGTGGTGAGGAGTTTATGAGCGAAAAGAGGCTTAGCGTCGAAGATAGACTTGGACTCGTGAGCTTCGTCATAGATGAAGAGCCCCACATAATCCTGAGGGAGGAGTTTTGCAAAGATTGCGAGCTTAAGGTTTGCTTGAAAGTTTGTCCTGCCAAGCTCTACGAAGAGGAAAATGGAAAAATTAATTTTAATTATGAAGGCTGTTTGGAGTGTGGAACTTGCAGAATCGCTTGTGGAAAACTTGAGTGGAACTACCCAAGGGGTGGTTTCGGAGTAAACTACCAGTTTGGTTAGGAGGTGTTTGAGTTGAGCGTGATAGAGTACCCGAAGGACCCGGTTTTGGAATTTTCGGAGGAGGAGAAGCTGTTCAGGGAGAGCGTAAGAGAGTTCTGCGAGAAGTACATAGCGCCGAAGTGGATAGAGGTGGATGAGAAGGCTGAAAAGGATCCGATGGCAATTCCGGTAGATTTGATTAAGAAAATGGGCGAGCAAGGGCTTTTCTGCATTCCATGTAGTGACAAGTACGGAGGGCAGGGTGGAACGTATACGATGACCACCATTGCAATAGAGGAGATCGCTTACGCTGATCCGGCTGTTGCTTTAGCCGTTTACGCTTTGCTCAACAACGGGTGGCCCTTCGCTTTGGAACTCTTTGGAAAGGAAGAGGTTTGTCAGGAGATCATTCCGGAGGTTGCTAAGGGTAATGCCTTCTTCGGAATAGCCTCCACCGAACCTCAGGGAGGAAGCGATGTTGCCGGAATAAAAACCACAGCCGAGAAGAAGGGGGATGTTTACGTATTTAACGGAGAGAAGGCTTACATCAGCGGAGTTGGAGAGGTGCAAAAGCTTCCTTGGGGTGGCGGCTGGTTCCTAATAGCGAGAACAGGAGGAGAGGGGCACAGAGGACTGTCAGCTTTTGCTTTCATCGTCAGGAAGAACGGAAAGCTTAAGGAGGGCTGGATACCGACGATTTACGAAGACATCGGAAGGCACGGGTTAACTACCGGAGGTTTCATTCTTGAGAACTTCGAACTTGAGAAGGATTACCTGCTTGGAGAAGAGAACAAGGGATTCTACCACGTGATGGAAGGGTTTAACTTGGCAAGAATCGTTGTTGCCGCAGCAACGATCGGAGCTGCAAGATGGCTTCTGGAGAAGGCTGTGGAGTGGTTCAGACAGAGGAAGCTTTTCGGAGGTAGGAGCATAGCTTCCTTCCAAGGGGTCAGCTTCAAGTTCGCCGACCTCTACGCGAGATGGGAAGCTTCAAGATACTTCGTCTACAGAGCGGCAAGACTCGCTGATAAGATATACATAGAGAAGGATCCGAACTTCTCTCCGAAGGATCTGAACGTTCCGGTGGCTTTGGCAAAGAATTATGGACCAGAGACTTGCGTTGATTTGGCTGAAGAGGTTATGAAGTGGTACGGAGCTTACGCTTACACGAAAGAAGCCCCGATCTTCAGAGCGTGGCTCGGGCCGTTCAGCTACGTGATCGGAGCTGAAGGGGCACAAAACATAATGAGGTACATAATAGCAAGAGACATAATAGGAAGGGAGTTCGTGCAGGGGTAAATTTCCAAAATTTTTTCTTCTATTTTTGGGAGGTTTTCCTATGAACATCGCCGTCTGCGTTAAGTACGCTGTGGACGCTCAGCAGGTAAAGTTCGATCCGAAAACAGGAGAGCCTTTGTTAAAAGCGGCTCCAAGAAAGCTGAGCGACATGGATAGGAGAGCGATAGAGGAGGCTTTGAGGTTGAAAGAAAAGCTCGGGGGGAAGGTTGTTGCTTTCTCAGTTGGGGATGCAGCCGTTAAAAATGCCGTTAAGGAAATCTACGCGATGGGGGTGGATGAGGTACACATCGTTGCTGACGACAAATTGAAGGAAGTTGATACTACAACAACGGCCAAGCTTTTAGCGGAACTGATAAAAAAAGTTGGTAGCTTCGATTTGATTTTGTGCGGGGCAGCGTCAACAGACGGCTATTCTTGGCTCGTCCCCGGAAAAATTGCGGCATTCTTAAACGTTCCGTTCGTTCCAAATGCTGTGGCTTTGAACGTCGAGAACGGAAAGGCTTCTGTTGAAAGCGACATGGGTGACGGAATTTATAAATTTGAATCAAGTCTTCCAGCCGTGGTTTCGGTTTTGCTCGAAATTAACGAGCCGAGAATTCCCAAGCTTTCGGACATTTTGAAAGCTTCGAAAAAGAAAGCGGAGTTTCACAGCCTCGAAGATTTCGAAGTGGAGTTCGTTAACAGCGGAGTGGAAGAAATAAGGATGCCGAAGGTTGAGAGGAAGAGAGTCATCTTCGAGGTTAAGGACAACGTTGACGAAGTTGTGGAGAAGCTGATAGCTGAATTGAAGAAGGAAGGAGTGCTGTGAGGTGGTAGCGTGAAAGTCCTCGTTGCGGCTTTTGAGGATAGGCAAGTGGCGGAAAACTTCTCAGCCTCTTCGAAGATCTCCGACGATCTCGTTTTCGCTTGCTTCGATGAGAGCGTTGCTGAAGAAGGAAAGAAGTTTTTCAAGGAAGTTTACCTGATAAAAGCTGGAGATTACGATCCGTCAGTTTACTCCGAAGCTTTGAAGGAGCTTTACAACGAAGTTGGTGCCGAAGCTGTTCTGATGGAATCTTCGGCGGAAGGGGTGGCGGTAGCTTCCATGCTATCGGCGAAGCTTGGAGTGAGATGCGTAAGTGATGTAAAGGCTATTGAGGATGGATACGTTAGAAGATCGGCTTTGGGAGCAGCGGAAGCAAAAGTGAAGGTGGACTTTCCGATAATACTCTGCGTAAAGCCGGGAAGCTTTGAAAAAGCTGAAGGAAAAGAGAGCGGAGAAATAAAAGTAGTTGAAAAGAGCTTTGAAAGCAAAGTTAACCTCGTGGAGTTTAAGGAGAAGGAGAAAGGAGTGGACATAAGCGAAGCGGAAGTTGTGGTTTGCGCTGGAAGAGGTGTGAAGAAGAAAGAGGATTTAGCTATGCTCGAAGAGCTTGCGAAGCTTTTGAACGGAGCGGTCGGAGTTAGCAGACCTCTTTCAGCCGATCTAAAGTGGATGCCGAACTGGGTGGGAATGAGCGGCATAGCTGTTAAGCCGAAGCTCTACATAGGAGTCGGCGTTTCCGGACAGATTCAGCACGTTGCCGGAATAAGGGATTCCAAGATAATCGTGGCTATAAACAACGATCCAAAAGCACCGATTTTCGAGAACGCTGACTACGGAATAGTAGGGGATTTGTACGAGGTAGTGCCGAAGCTTATCGAAAAGCTCAAGCAGAGCTAACTTCAAATTTTTTTACTGGTAGAAGAGGGAGTGGATCTGACCGACCAAGCTTTGAATGAAGTAATTCTTCGCGACTCCGTTCTTTAAGCTTTTGTAAAACTGGATGTCCTCGAAAATTTCGAGAGCTATTATCTTCGGGAGCATTCGAATTCTGTCATCGAAGAGAGCTATAGCCGCTTCGGCAGCAGCTTCATTTTCGACTTTCATCCTCACGAAGTTGGAATAAAAGGGCTTCAGCTCCCTTATTATCTCCTCCTTCATCATCTCTTCTCTGGATTTCGAGATGAGAACTGCTCTAAATACATTCTTTAGCCTTTCTGCAGCGGATCTTCTAAATTTTTTGGCTATGTACCTGTTTACGAAGGCGAGCTCTTCGTTCTCCATTTGAAATGTGTTGGCAAGTATCTAAAATATATCTTTCTGTACATCGGTTAATACAAAGAAAAAGCGAGGCAGGGTGAATAAGAGAACATAGCGGGGCGTGGATTTGAACCACGGATCTGCGGGTTATGAGCCCGCCGGGATTACCTGGCTACCCCACCCCGCTTCGATCAATAGTTGTCGAATTCGATATATAAACTTTTTTCTCGGAAAAAGTTTTTGAAAAGCTTTTTTCCTGAAAAAGTCGATTTTGATGGCTTTAAATTTCCCTCCTTCGACCTTCTTTATCCAAGTTCATCTCAAAGTCGACGACCTTCATCTTAGTCTTTTTATATTGTTCGATCGTGATAAATATTTTCCAAGCTCCTTTTAAATGTGCAATTGTTCTGTTAAATTTAGCAAAATTTATTTACCCTGCAAATAACTCGAAACCATGTCAGATTTCGTTGTAGTTTTACTTTCTGCCTTATCAGTTGCTATGGCTTTAGGTGTCGCAAAAAGCAGGGACAACTTCTATTCTGCCTTATACATGTCGGCAACTCTGCTTGTGGTGGGCGGAACTTACGCTTATCTTGGAGTTCACTCCGTTCTCGCTTTAATAGCTTTCATATTCGTCGGGGCTGTTGGCATAATAACTATAGCCTTAGCCGCAAGCTACAGGTTTATCAATCCGGTAAAACACAGCGGATACTGGGCGCTGTTTTCTGCTTTTGTTGCCGTTTTTCTTGGAACGACCCTCGCTGTTTTCTCCGTCTCTCTTCCAAAGTTTGTTGATGCTTTTAAGGAATTCACAGCCGATTATCAGACGTATGTGCTTCTACTTGTGGTTATGGTGACCCTCCTCCTCTTGTCGGCGATAAGCATGGTTAGGAGGGATGTAGAATGATCGCCGCAACTCTCGCAGCCTCGATAATAGTGTTGATGATCGGCTACTACACTTTAATCACTTCGAGGGATCTGATAAGGCTGCTCATCTCTTTGGAGTTGATGTTCGCAGCAGTCTTCCTTTCCCTTTTACCGCTCTTTGCGATAGACACACTCACGGCAGAAGGAATGGCTGTTATGGTCGCTTCTTTGTTCACGAGCAGTAGCGAACTTCTCGTTTTAATCTCCGCTATTATCCTCTTCGACAGGAAATTCAGAGGAATTGCGATGGAAAAAGTATCGAGCGGAGGGGATGAGCTGTGATCTCTGCTCTGCTTGCACCTTTAATAGCGGTAATCGTAGCTCCGTTTTTCAAGCCAAGGGAAGCGGCTGTATTGTCGGCAGTGGCGTTTTTTGCAGCTTTTGTTGGGCTACTCATTGATGCTTTCACCGGAGCCTACTACAGAGTCGATCTCGTTCAAGCAGCTGAGCCGGTTGGAAACATTTACATGTTCGGTGATACGGTAAGTCACGCTTTCGGGTTTACGATAGCATTCGTCTCTGCGATGGTCGCCTTGTACTCATATCCCTACATGGCTCACAGATTTGAGGAGATGGGTCTTGGAGAGGATGAATTCAAAAAGTACTGGTTCCTCTACAACCTCTATGCTGCCTCTATGCTATGGCTCGTTTACGCCGGTAACTTGATTCTCCTCTACGTTTTCCTTGAAATCTCGCTCGTTACTTCGTTCCTGCTAATCTACATGTACGGCTATGGCAATAGACAGTGGGTCGCTTTACTGTATTTCGTTTGGACCCATATAGCTGGAGCTTTGGCATTGGTTGGCTTCCTGCTTATAGGCTTTGAAAACAAGACCCTTGCGTTGGACGGCATAAAGACGGTTTCGTTCCTCGCTTGGCTGCTTGTGTTTTTGGGAATGATCGTGAAACTTCCCGGATTTGGAGCCCACATCTGGCTTCCTTGGGCTCATGCTGAAGCACCAACGCCGGTTTCAGCTTTGCTAAGCCCCCTCACAGTTGGATTGGCAGCCTACGTCCTGCTCAGAATTTACTTCATAGAGCCTTCGTTCATAATCGATCACAGGATTCCAATATTTGCTTACGGTGTTTTAACGAGCGTTTATGCTGGTTTGGCAGTTTTCAAGCAAAATGATTACAAAAGACTTCTCGCTTACTCTACCGTCTCTCAAATGGGTTACATACTCATAGCCTTCACCCTTGGTGCTGCCGGAATAATTGGAGTTGTCATTCAGTACATCTCTCACGCCTTCGGGAAGTCCATATTGTTCATGACCGCCGGAGCTATCATAGCTACCTTCCACGGTTTGAGGGATTTGAACAAGATGAGCGGAATGCACGAATTCGTTCCAACTATCTCCAACGCAGCTCTGCTTGGCTTTATGAATTTGAGCGGAATTCTTACGATAGGTATGATCGGGGAGTTCTACATATTGAAAGGCTTAGCAGACACCTTCGGATTGCCGAGTGCAATAAACAGCATCGCCATGGCAACGATGCTCTCTGTCGTAATTGTTTTCATAATCTCCGGACTCTACAGCTTTTACACGATGAAGAGAATTTACTACGGAACACCAGCGGACTACTCTAAAGTTCTCGTTCACAGGTTGCTGGACTCCCCGCTCTACGTCATAGCGATCTTATCGATCTTATTACTTCTCCCTCCGTTTGCTACTTGGTTTATAGACGCCCTTGTAAGGTTCTTGGGGGTGGCGTAAAATGTGGCTTTGGTTAGTCCTCCTACTATCTCCGATCATCGCGAGCATACCAATAGCGGTAGCTTGGGAGTTCAACAGAAATATTGGAAGAAAGCTCCCGGTACTTTCAGTTGTAGGATTGTTTATCTCGTTCCTTGTCACTCTCTACATCTTACTCTTCGTTGAAGAGGGAAGATTTTCCTATCCATGGCTTCCCGGCATAGAGATCGCTTTCATAGTCGATTACCTCAGCAAGTACATGGGTGTTCTAACGGGCTTCATAGCCTTCGTCATAGGAGTTTACGGATTGGAGTACATGAAAGACGACTACAGACTCGGATGGTACTGGTTCTTCTTCAACCTCTTCACCGCTTCAATGCTAATGGTTGTTTACAGCGACAACCTGCTTTCTCTGCTCATAGGGTGGGAAGGTCTTGGAATAGCCTCATGGGGTCTGATAGGGCACTGGTTCAGAGATGATGACGAGCTAAGCTATGTTGGAGTGATTAACAGGAAGGTAGGATTTTTGAAGATGTTCTGGAGCCCAAGCACCGGAGGCTGGAGGGCTATATCGACAATAAGGCTTGGAGACATGCCGATGTTTTTTGCTGTGGCAGCGATCTTCGCTTTCGCTGGGAACCTCAACATTTCCCAAATAGACTGGGAGCTTTTGATTGAAAAGATCGGAAGCTTTGGCGTTGCTGTCCTTCTCTTAGCGTTCCTCATGGGTCCTTTCACAAAATCAGCACAGCTCCCCTTCAGCGAGTGGTTAATGACTGCTATGACCGGCCCAACAACCGTCTCCGCTTTGCTACACTCAGCTACGATGGTTGCTGCCGGAACTTACCTCTTCATGAGGATAAGCTGGTACATAGAGCCATGGAATATCCACGATGCTGGGATAGAATTCGTTTACCTCCTCGTTCTGTTCCTTGGTTTGATATCCTCTCTATACGGTGCTCTTGTTGCTTTGGCAAGTAGGGAGAGAAAGGTACTTCTTGCCGCCTCAACGATGTCGAGCCTTGGACTTATGTTCGCTGCGGCAGCTGCGAGCAAATGGATTGGGGAATTTGCGATAGTTGTGGCTTTCTGGTACTTAATAACCCACGCTTTCGCTAAAGCTACGCTGTTCCTTGTTGCCGGGCATCTAATCCACGAAACCCACGACAGATTCCTCTGCGGAGACTTGGAGGTTGCGAAGAAAATGAAATTGACTTTCATCGTGACGATAATCGCAACTGTGATGCTCGCCGGAATTCCACCTCTCACGGCTTACTGGGTGAAGTCTGCCATGGATGAGGTTATGCATGCTCTGCACGAAGTTGGAGAAGCTCCGCTCTTCTTGCTCATAGTAATCTCAGCAGTTTACTCCGCTTTCTTAGCAAAGTTCCTAAGCATGAACTTCGTTAAGGGCAGACATGTTCACCTCCACCTCCACGGCGGAGGTTTGATGAAAACCGGATACACGCTGATGGTTTCGATGCTCTTCTTACTGCTGGCTGTCATACTCCTTGGAATTGATGAGCATGTTGAAGAATTCGTTAAAGCCGGATTCCATGCGACGTCTTTCATGGTCGGTGTGCTTGTTACCGTAGCCTATGCTATTGGCTTCGTCAAGCCGACCCTTGAAACGAAAGTTGGGCAAGTTCTTGCGGACAGGTTTTACTTGATGGCTCTCAACGACTTCATAGTTCCCAAGATAGGCTGGGCTTTCGTTACAGCCGTGGACTACGGAAACAGGGCTATCGACTTCTTCACCCACAGAGCAATTCCGGGGTTGTTTGAAAGTGTGAGCAAGGGAATTAGAGTTCTCCAAACCGGAAGGCTTTCCCATTACGTGCAGCTCGCCCTTGGAGCTTTAATGCTGTTGCTGATAGTGGTTTCCGTGGCGGGGTGGTAGTATGGAGCTCACGATACCTCTAATAATTTTGGCTCTCGGAGCGGCGTTCGGATTGAGAAAGCCGGAAATAAGCTTGGTTACAGCTTTGGTAGCCTTAGCTCTGTCGATAGTAGTTGAGGCAGCAATACTCGTTTCTGCGATGATCGCCTTCGTTGCGATATTAAACATTGCAGCTCTCTTCCTAATGAAAAAGAGCTATTTGAGAGGAGTCGACTACGCTTTGGTTTCTCTAATGCTTATTGCGACGGTAGTTGCTTTGTACTCAACGAGCTTTGCCATGTTGATCTTAGCCTTCATCCTCGTTAGCACTCCGACGTACATGCTCGTCATGGCTTCGGAAAGCGGAGCTAAGGTGGATGTCGGTGTGAAGTACATAACGTTCATGGTCGTAGCCACGATTCTCTTCATAATAGGGGCAGCTCTAACGATTTATGGAGGAAGCGTCAATTCTGAGAGCATTCAGACCGTCGGCATATGTTTGTTGGTTCTCGGAATTGCAATGGAGGTCGGGGCTGCTCCGCTCCACTACTGGGTTCCGGACGTTTTCGACACAGCTGATCCCATTCCTGCTTCAATTATAGCGAGTCTCGCGAAATTCGTTCCCTTCGTCATAGCTTTCAAAATACTATTTACTGTGAACACCGAAAAGGCTCTGCTCTTCATAGGGGTTATTGCTGCGATATCCATGCTCGCTGGGAATATAGGTGCTTTAACTTCCAACAAGCCCGCAAGGATTCTCGCTTATTCGACCGTCGCCAACATGGGTTACATAATCGCCGCCCTCACGGTTTTCTACAAACCAGAGTTCGTTTACCTGGCTTTTGCTGGAGTTCTACTTCAGCTCTTCGCCAACGCCTTCGGAAAAATCGGATTTTTCACGGCTATAAGGGAGGAGGGAACGAACAGCGTGTTCTCCTACATCATGGCTCTCTCCTTTATCGGACTACCTCCTCTCCTTGGCTTTTGGGGGAAGTTTTACATTCTTGCCGCTTTAATTTACGCTAACGTTATGTGGCTTGCTGTTCTCCTTGTGATAAATTCGGCTATGTCAGTGCCATATTACATAAGACTTGCAAATCTGCTTTCAGGAAAACCGAATAAAGGACTGGCGTTGTGCATAATAGGGATTTCAGCGATAATAATGCTTCTCACGGTCGTTCCCCCCAACTGGTTGATAGACTCTTCGAAGGTTTTGGTTGGTTACTTCAAATTGGGAGGTGTGTGACGTGAAGGAAGTTATTGCGGTAGCGCTCGTAATAATCATCGCAGTGCTAACCGATGTAGCTTTACTCCTAATCGCCAAAATACTTCCAAAGAGAAAGCCCACCGATCTGAAATACCTGAGATGGGAAGCTGGAAACGTCCCGATAGCAACGCCTAAATATGTTTTACCGATGCAGTATTACGGCTATCTCATCTTGTTCATGGCTCTTGAGCCGATAGCAGTTCTGTTCATGCTCATGGCTGTCTTTCCGTCTTACGCTCTTCCCCTCTTAGCTCTTTCGATCATAATTGTCGCTCCAGCAGTGTATTACGCGTTCAATTATGCTTACGAATTGGCTGAAAGGAGGGATTTCTATGGATGAGATGATTGAATTCCTTCATAAGGGTCCCCTCTCTCCGATGAAAAGGTGGGGTACCAAGTTCAGTCTATGGCCCGTCCATCTCGTCACCGCTTGCTGCGGTGTTGAACTCGCTCATGGATATGCTGCCGGATACGATGGAGAGAGACTTGGAAGTCTGAACTTCGGAATTTCCAGACAGACTAATCTGATAATTGTTGAAGGAGCGATAACGAGGAAGATGGCAAGAGTTTTAAAGATGACTTACGAGCAGATGCCCGATCCTAAGTTCGTCATCGTGATGGGGGCTTGCGGATTAAGGGGTGGTTTGTTCTGGAACGGATACCACATGGTTAACCCAGCCGATATAGTGCCGGTGAAGTACTTCATCCCTGGCTGCCCTCCCACGCCGGAAGGCATGCTCAGAGCTATAAGAGCCTTGCAGGAGGAGATAATCAGCGGAAAGTGGGATGACACGATCAAATTCAAACCGATAGCTTTTGAGGAGGTAAAGAAGAGGGTCAAGAAGATTCCTCCGCAACCCCCGAAGAGAAGGATGAAGAATGTTGCGATAGTTGTCGATAGAGACAGAAGCTATAGATGGGAGGAGGGAAGAGTTTTCGTGGAGAAAATTAGAGAGCACTTTGGAGACCTTGTCAGCAAAGTCGTTGTAACGGCTAAAAACAGAATATGCGCATCCTTCGAAGCTGATAGGGTAAGAGAAGTTATGGAGAAGGCTAAGGAATTCGGTTTCGATCACGTGAAGATTCTGAACGTTATAGATGTCCCCCATCTGAGGAAATTCATAATCGAGTACCACCTTTCGAGCTACGGCAATAAAGAATTGATGAAGCTCATAGTTAACTTCAAAACCGAAATTTCTCGGGAGGAGGCTAAGATAAAGAGCGTCGCCGACATATTCCCGAGCGTCGATTACATGGAAAGAGAAATGCACGAGTTGTTTGGAGTTGTTTTCGAAGGAAACGAGTGGATGGGGAGGAACTTCTTACTCGCTCCAGACACGCCCAAATATCCGTTGAGGAAGGACTTCGAGCTTGAAGAGGACGTCTACGTGGGAGGTGAGTGAAATGGAGGAAATTTCGATTGAGGTTCCAGTAGAACCGCCGAAGGAGTACGAGTGGTACTTCATTCCAGTTCCGAAGAAATTCGTCGAGGAAGCTTACAGAAAGGATGAATTTGTTGTCTTTGTTGGACCTCAACATCCCGGAAGCGGTCACATGAGGATTATTCTCAGGTTAAAAGGGGATTTCATAACCGATGTCATTCCAGATCCGGGCTACGTTCACAGATCCATGGAAAAGCTTGCGGAGTATAAGACGTACATCCAGAACATCCCTCTTGTTGAAAGACCTTCGATAATGGATTTCGGGAACTACAACCTTGGTTACGTTAGGGCTATAGAAGAGGCTTTGGAGATCGAAGTTCCGGAAAGAGCCAAGTACATAAGAACAATACTTGCCGAGTTAAGCAGAATTGGAACTCATCTTTACGATGCCGGAATTTTAGCGGTCTTTCTCGGACACACGACAGGTTTCATGTATCCGTTTGCTGTGAGAGAGTTTATAGTCGAGATGATCACGAGAATTACCGGAACAAGAATTACCGGCTCTTTCATAGTTCCGGGAGGTGTTAGGAGAGACGTTGATAACGATACACTCCAGAAAATAAAGAGAATGACCTACGCCTTAGAAAACAGGCTCAAGAAGTTTGAGAAGATATTCATAACGAACCCGACAACCATAGCGAGACTTAAGGATGTCGGCGTTTTAAGCAAGGATGAGGCGATTAAACTTGGAGTCGTCGGGCCTTTCCTCAGAGCATGCGGGGTTGAATACGATGTGAGAAAGGTTGAGCCTTACGAAGCCTACGATGAAATTGACTGGGAGATGGTCGTAGGAGAGGATGGAGACGGCTACACGAGGTTTCTGGTGAGAGTTAACGAAGTCAGCCAGAGCATAAACATGCTGAGGCAACTTGTTGACAACATTCCCGAGGGAGATGTCATAAGCGAAGATATCGTGGCTTTCGACAGGAAGGACATAAGAGGTAGTTTCTTCGAAGCTTACGGAGATCTTGTCCTTCCGAAGGGAGAGTACACTTCGATAACCGAAGCTTCAAGAGGTTCGCTGCTTTTCACAATCGTAAGTGACGGAGAGTCTACAACTCCTTACAGGTTGAGGATCGTTACTCCGAGCTGGTTGTATCTGAAGGGCTTTATGGAATCTCTGAAGGGAGAAAGGCTTGCAGATCTCCAAGCCATTTATGGCAGTTGGGGTTACTTCCCGCCTGAAGCAGACAGGTGATGCGTTATGGTGGACGTTAGCGGAATTGTAAGCGGAATCGTGGAAAAAATCTTCGCCGCTTTGACTGCCAACATGGTAAACATTCCAATTTTGGAGCCTTTGATAAACAAGCTTCTTCAGATTCCGCTCGTAAACCTTGTAGTAGCTTTCATACTCTGGAAACCGGCTTTTGTGATCCTGTTCGTTCCGGGACTTCTTGCGGTGACCGTGGTTTTGCTAATAATGATCTGGTGGGAGAGGAAGCTTACAGCAAGAATTCAGTGGAGAGTTGGTCCAAAGGAAGTGTCGAGGAGAACTGGAGGAATCATTCAAACTCTTGCTGACGGTATGAGATACATGTTCCAGGAGGTGATAATTCATAGAGATGCTCACAAACTCTACTTCCTTCAGCTGCCAATTCTTTCCTTCATCCCCGTGCTTTTACCGATCCTCCTAATTCCGGCTGGAACGATCTATGCGATAAGGTCACCCTACGCAATTCAGATCGCCGTGGCTTTAACGGCTTTGCTCCCCATCTTCATCTTGGGAATAGGGTGGAGCGCAAACAACAGGTTTGCTTTTATCGGAACCGTCAGAGAAGCTTTCCTTTACGTTGCTTACGAAATTCCTTTGATGATAGCGGTACTTTCGATGGTTCTCCTATACAAGAGCGGAGATCCCTTCGTTATAGTTGAAAAGCAGTGGATTCCGGGAATTTTCATGAACCCGATTGCCTTCATTGCCTTCCTGATTGGCATGGTAATGGCTGCCGGAAGGTTGCCCTTCGACATATCCGAGGCTGATCAGGAGATAGCTTTCGGACCCTTCGTCGAGTACAGCGGAATTATATTCGGTTTGGTTATGGGAATAGCTTACGAGAAGCTTTACTTGCTTAGTCTTATAGCGGCAATACTCTTCTTCGGCGGGTGGAGCGGTCCAGAAATTGCTTTTCTTGGAGAGTTGAGCTACGCCATATGGCTATTCCTCAAAGCGTTCGTACTCATGGGATTCATAGTGATGGTAAGAGCGATATACGGAAGATACAGGCTTGATCAGGCTTTGAAGTTCGGTTGGAGCTCTTTGCTCACCTTCTCTCTAATAGGATTTTTCATCTCAGCGGGGTGGGTGATATGGTTAGGATAAAGGTTGAGAAACCGAAAGTTCATAAGAGTGTAGCGCTTCACATTAAAGCGATAACAACAGCTTTTAAAGAAGCAATCTCCCCAGGGACGATTACGATCCATTATCCAAGAGAAAGGAGAAAGCTTCCCGACAACTTTAGAGGTTTATTGCAGCTCGATAAGGAGAAGTGCATAAACTGCTTTAGGTGCGCTCACATATGCCCGGCTAACGCCATTCAGATGTACCAGAGGGAAAACAAGTACTATCCGGGAGTTGATTACACGAAGTGCATTCTATGTCACTTCTGCGTGGACTCATGCCCAACAGCGGCGTTAAAACCTTCGAAAATTCACGATGTAGCTTTTGCATCCCTCGACACGATGGTGCTTCCACCTGAAGAACTCGCCGGAGAGCCTGAAATGTGGAGAGAGGATACAGTCACTGTCGAGTACGACTTCGACGGGGATTTAAAAATGATAAAAAGGAAGGAAGTGGAAAATCTCATAGTGGAAGTTGAAAAGCCGAAAAGACCAGAATTCGTAGCTGGGGCAGCTTTTCCGGAGAACTGTATAGCTTGTAGAATATGCGTAAATTCCTGCCCGCAAAATGCAATAACCTTTAAACTTCAGGATCTCCAGACGATGGTTTTGGAGATAGACTTCGAAAAGTGCACGGGGTGCATGGTGTGCATAAGAAACTGCCCGACGCAAACGTTATTACCCTTCAGGAGAGAGGAGGTTTTAAAGGGTGGTGAAAGCGATGAACAAGGTTGACGTCAAGCTCTGGAAAATTCCGATTCCAGAAAAACCGCCAGAATGCAGATTCGACTGGACTAAAGAGAGACCCGAAAGGGTGGAGAGGTGCAAGTACTTCGGAAATCTGAAGGCTGTGGTGATCGACAAAGGCATTTGCAGTCACTGCGGAACTTGTTACATCTGCCCGGTTAGGGGAATAGTGGTGGAGGACAAGCCGATAGACTTCCCCAACTGGAGGAAGGACTGCATAGACTGCGGAGCTTGCATAAGGGTTTGCCCGAGATACGATTACACGCCACTGAACGGACTTGGAGAGTACATCGAAGCTGTAGCTGGCAAGTCCAAGAGGTTTAAGGGACAGGACGGAGCTATGGTTTCGGAATTCATGGCGGGAGCTTTGGAAATGGGCATTATTGATGTCGCCCTCTTCGTTGCGAGGGACGAAGAATTTAAGCCCTACGTCGTTCACATAACGGATCCCGACCAGCTTAAAGATGAGAGGATTACTGGAACTAAGTACAGCTTCGCCTCAGTCATGCCGGAACTTCACGATTCTATAAAGCATGTTAGGGCTGTGGGAATAATCGGAACTCCGTGCATGATTTCGGGATTGAGAAAGCTTCAAAAAGTGGTTCCCCTTTACAAGCAGAAGGTTAAGCTTGCAATAGGCTTGTTCTGCACAGAAAACTTCTACCACTGGCAACTGAAGGAGTTCTTGGAAGGCAGGGGGATAGATCTTAGGAAGGCTGTGAAGACAGATATTAAGAAAGGTAACTTCATAGTCACATACGATACTGGTGAGGAATTCAGCATTCCCGTTAAGGAAATGGAGGAAATCGTTCCGGACGGATGTAAAGTCTGTCAAGATTTTTCAGCTGTTGAGGCTGATGCGAGCGTTGGGAGCGTTGGTAGCAAGAAAGGTTTTTCGAGCGTCTTAATAAGGAGCGAAACGGCGAAGGAAATCTTTGAGTATTTGAAGGAGAAAGACTACATCGAGGTTGGGGAGGTAAAGATAGACGTTATAAAGAGGCTCTGCGACTACAAAGTCAAAATCCACCCGTATCCCAAAGGGTAAGTTTTAATTACACTATCCAACTAAATTTTCATACCGCCGTTGCGGTCGGAGAGAGCAGAAGCTTTCGATGATAGACCGTCGGCAAGCCGCCAATTACACTTCAAACTTGTATGTTTTAACTTTCAAAGTCTCCTCCAGCTCGCAGATTTGAACGTTTAACGTTTCTCCAATTGTGATTACCGCAAAGCTTGGAATTCCTTTTCCTCCGCCTCCACCCCACGCGCCGGTAGCAGAGCCGGGGTTGATTATCACAACCCTTCCTTTGTGGATAGAAGGTGAATGGGTGTGACCGGTGATTAAAACGTCAACTCCCATCTCCTCTCCGATTCTCTCCAATTCTTTTACGTTACCCCTCGGATAAACGCCGTACCCGTGAACTACACCGAATTTCAGTTTTCCAGCCTTAAAAGTTTCTTCCTCAGGTAGATCGACGAAGTCCATGTTTCCCATCACAGCAACGAGCTTTCCGTAACTTTTTAGTTCTCTGTAAGTTCTCTCACTCGTGAAATCCCCAGCGTGAACGATAAGATCGGCTTGTTGGAGAAATTTTACGATAACACCAGGTATTTTCGAAGCCCTGTCCGGGATGTGTGTGTCGCTTATGGCGACTATTCTCATGGATATGTTTAGAAAACTCCTGCTTATAAGCCAGTTGGAATGTCGATGAACTCCGCCTCAATCCCAAGCTCGCTTCTCGTCAGATTTACGAGCTTTTTCAAACCAAGGGTTTCGCTTTGGTAGTGTCCGACGAATATAACGTTCATCTCGTTATCTTTTGCGAGGTGGTAGGCAGAATGCTCCATCTCTCCGGTTATCAGCAAGTCCACATTATTCTTCTTCGCTTCGTCAATTGCAAAAGCTCCTCTCCCGGAGATTGCCGCAACTTTCTCCACTTTGTCCCTCCCGAATTTCAAGTAGCCGATGTTTTCGAAGTTTTCCTCCATTACTTCAAGAATCTCCTCGAATTCTTTATCGCAGTAGCCGGCGTAGCCTATTTTGTACCCTTTGTACTCTCCGAAAGGCTCTTCGGGTTCGACGTCAATAAGCCTTAAGAGGCATGCGTTATTTCCCACCTCTCTGTGGGCATCTAAAGGGAGGTGAGCGGAGTATAGGGAGAGCTCGTTTTCGAGTAGGAACTTGAGCCTTTTCCTCAGAATACCGTCCACTCTTCTTATTCCTCCCCAAATCAATCCGTGGTGGCAGAACACCATATTCGCATCTACTTCCAACGCTCTAACGAAACTCTCCATGGAAGCGTCCACGCAAAAAACGATTTTCTCAACCTCTTCCTCACCTTCAACCTGAAGGCCATTTATGGCATCTTCTTTAAATTCATTTACCCTTAAATAGGTATCAAAAAAATCGACGACCTCGCTTAATTCCATAAAAGCTTAAGGTGGCAATTGCTTATTAAGCTTTATCAAAAAACAAAACACTTATCTTTGAGTATGTACAAAACAGTAATTGATGATTGACGAAATTGACCTCAAAATAATATTTGCACTTATGGAAAATTCAAGATTGAGCTTTTCGGAACTTGCAAAATCACTCGGAATTAGCAGACCTACCATTAAAAAGAGAGTTGAAGAACTTGTAAAAAGCGGCGTTATCGAGAAGTTCACGGTAAAAATAAGTGAAAAAGTTCTGAAAAGGAGTTATTCTGCTTTTGCAATCGTGGAGACCGATAAGCCAGAAGAGATCGTAAAGTTGAAGTGTGTGAATGAAGTTTACAAGCTTTGCGGAAACAAATACCTTGTCTCGATGAAGTTCTGCTCGATGGAAGGGATTAGGGAAACTTTTACTAAGCTTACGGAGTTTTCCGATTCTGTCGAATTTTATCCTTGCCTTACGAAGATTAAGGAAGACAACGGACTTCAGCTGAACGTGGAGATTAAATGCGAGGTATGCGGAAAGAAAACAGATGATTTCTCTTTTGTCGACGGAAAAATTGTGTGCAGTCTGTGTAGGGAATGACCAAAACTTTCATAAGCAAATTTAAGTAAGACATCTATTGCTGCCGGGGTTGCAGAGAGGCACTGCGCCGGCCTGGAGAGCCGGTGCCCGTCAAGGGCTCCTGGGTTCAAGTCCCAGCCCCGGCGTTCTGAGCATTCTGAAAATTCTAATTTTATTCTTTTCTGTCACTGGTCGTTGCACATCACCTTCTACATTTCCGATCAAAATAGCCCCGTTTGAATTATGGACAATAGCTTTATCGAGCACAAAAATTTTCAATAATAAATGATAAACAATAGCGGGGTGAATTTCCGATGAGGGAAGTAACCTTCTTTTTAACTCTCGGACTCATTGCTGCATTCGTAAACTTGGTTATCTCCTACATGAAAAAATGGGAACTTCTCTGGACGTTAACCATTGCAGCCGGAATTATGACAGCTATTGTCTTTATCATCGGAATGCTTCACACCTCGGCAAGCTTTTTTGCTTCGCTTCTGGCGTTTGTGGGACTTCTGTCACTTCTTGGAATGGCTGTCGTGGCTTTAGCGATCTCAACCGTCCAAGCCGTTATTAACCTCAGAAAGGGCTGAACTCTTTATTCTCTCCCTCAGGATTTCCAAAGAGTTGTCGATATAACTGAAACGCTTGTTTTTCTCGTAAGATATCCTCAAAACCTCTTCGAAGACTCTCAAAACCTCCTTTTCATCTTTCACGACTGCAACGACTTCCGCAAACCTTGGATGTCTTCCAAGTCTTCCTCCGGCAAGAACTTTGAAGTACGACTCACCCCTAATTGCTCCTGTTTTGCAGGCTCTCATGCAGTCCCCGCATCCGATGCAGTTCTCGTTAAAAGCTGGAAAGCTGTTGAAGTTTATAGCGTTCTCCTTACAAGCTTTCAAACAAGCTTTGCAGGAGTTGCACTTCTCCGGATCGACGCTGGGCTTTATAAAACCTATCACCCCAAAATCCTTTATTTGCGGAGAACTACAAGCGTTTGGACAAGCGGCAATTCCAATTTTTATTCTTTCGTGACTCCTTCTTGCGTTCCACGTTTTGTCCTCAAGAATTTTCAAAATCTCATGCTTCAAATCTTCGATAGGAATTAACGCATTTTTGCATGCCCTACAAAACTCGACCTCGAAGCCTTCCACACTAAAACTTTAAACTATAATGAAATATAGGTATACCCTAAAATCTTCATTCCTCAAGGATTTTTTGAATTCTTCTCATCTCTTTAACAAGAGCTTTTCCTTTCTTCGTTAGGCTGTATACTTTGTACGTTTGAAGACCCCTCTTTCTTTCCTCCGCTCTGACAAGTTTGAGTCCCATCAACTCCTTTAAAGACTCACTTACCTGCTTCTTGTTCATGACTTTTTCGAGATCGCTCCATCTTTTTTCTCCGCTTTCGAGCAGAAACAGTATCTTGAGATTTGATGGCTTCAAAATTTTTCGAAGTTTCTCCATTGTAAACTTGTTTACAATCTGTAAAAACTTAAACAGATGTTGAGTTTTGGTAAACATGTTTACAAAAAGTAAACATATAGAAAATTTAATGAAAACAGGTTGATAGAATTTTTAATATGGTCGCCGGAAACATCCCGGAATACGAGAGCATCTGCATCAACGCCAACTGCAAGTACTGGCGTGGAAGGATTTGCGAATACAGGGGTTACTGCATCTGGAGGAAGAACGGAAAGAAAGTTTAATTTATTTGGGGAAAACTTGACTTGATGCCGAAAGCGGTGGTAGTCGCTTCAACCCACAGCGGAGCCGGGAAAACAACGGTCTCGCTTCTCATCACCTCAGCTTTAAAAAAGAGAGGTTACAGAATTCAGCCGTTTAAAGTAGGTCCAGATTATATCGATCCGACCCACTACGAATTTGAGAGGAAGGCTGTCAACCTTGATCCGTTCATGATGGGTGAGGATGGAGTTGTTAGATCCTTTAAACATTGGATGCATAATGCGGACTTCGGAGTTGTTGAGGGAGTTATGGGACTTTACGATGGCTATAACATGAGCAGCTTCTCATCTACGGCGCATGTGTCTAAAATCTTGAGACTTCCCGTAATTCTTGTTATAAATCCAAATGGTATGTCCTATTCAGCTTTAGCCCTTTTTAGAGGATTTAGGGATTTTGAAGATGTCAATATCGCCGGAGTTGTTTTCAACTCCGTCTCTTCTACTTTTTACCAAAAATTGAAGAGGGTTTTTGAAGGGGAAACTGAAGTCTTGGGTTTTATTCCGAAAGTGAGAGACTTGGAAGTTGAAAGCAGACACCTTGGCTTGAAACTCGGAGTGGAAAGCAGGTTTGACTGGAAGAAAGCTGCCGAAATTGCTGAAAGTTACTTGAATATAGACAAAATAATCGAGCTGTCCAAAGAGGTGGAAGCCGAAGAGGAAAAGTGGGAGGAAAACCAAAAATTCACGATTGGCATACCCTTCGATGCGGCTTTCGCCTTCTACTACGAGGACAACCTCAGAGTTCTGAGAAGGGATGCTAAGTTAATTTTCTTCTCCCCCCTCAACAACGAGCTTCCGTATTGCGATGCTTACTACTTTGGAGGAGGGTATCCAGAGCTTTACCCAGAAATAGAATCTTTTGCGAGAGAATTTAGAAGGAAGTACGAGGATCAGCCGGTTTTCGGAGAATGCGGAGGATTGATGTTTCTTTCAAGGAAAATTGAAACAGAGACTGGAGTGATTAAATGCTCGTCTTTTCTGGACATAGACATAGTTTTTACGAAAAAACTCCAAGCTCTTGGTTACGTTAGGGGAGAAGTTGTGAGAGACAATCCCTTTTTTGCTAAAAGCTTTAAGGGACACGAATTTCATTACAGCTACGCAATTCCCGATGATGATGTCAGATACGCTTTCAGAATCGACGGAAAAGGCATAGTCGATGGCTTCGATGGAGCTGTATCCGGCAACATTTTAGGAAGTTACACCCATCTGCACTTCTATTCAACGAAGCTGAAGCTGGCTGAATTTTTCGAGAAGAGAGTTAATTAAAATTATTTTAAAGGAAGATACTAATTTTTACAGCTACTTTTCAGAAAATTCCGCTAAAGTCCAGATTTAGTCAGAAAAATTCGGAGATTTCCAGAAAAATTCAAAAACGGAAGATAATTTTCTTTCCGTTTTTAAAAAGGAGTGTCCGCTTTGAAGATTTCTGCGAAAGATTTAAAAATCAATACCTTTTACCAGATTTTCAGTCATCAGAAAGCTTTGCTCATTTAATGCTATTGCGGGTGGTGAATATGGAGGGTGATTGCGATGATCGTAGGAAAGCATATAATAGCGGAACTGTATGGAGTTCCAAAGGAGCTGATTTCATATGAGAGTACGGTGAGGGAAATAGTGGAGAGCGTAGTGGAGGAGGCTAAACTGACGAAAGTAAGCTCTCACTATAAACAGTTCGAACCTTATGGGGTTACGGGCGTTGTTTTGATTTCTGAAAGCCACATTTCGATACACACTTGGCCAGAATACGAGCTTGTGAACTTGGACATCTTCACCTGTGGCGACACAAGAAAGACGGACAAAGCTTTTGAGTTGTTTTTGCAGAAGTTTAAACCCAAATCTTACAGACACTTCGTTTTGGACAGGGGATAAAGATGATGGAGAGAATTAGGAAACAAATTTTACAGGCTTTGGCTGGAGGAGAACTTTCAGTTTACAAGTTAATAGATTTGCAAGACGCCTCTCTCCCAGAATTCTTCCAGCTCTTGCAGGAAATGGAAGAAGGAGAAATTATTCGGATCTCCGATGGAAAGGTTAGGTTAACCGAGAAGGGGAGGGAGGTGGCTGAAAAGCTTGGGGCAAAATACTTCGATGTCTCCTGTGACTACTGCAGCTATACTGGAATGAAAATCCACGACTTTTTCAAAGAGGTCCTCGGGAAGTATTTGGAGATTGCCAAAGATCGTCCCGAAACCGTGGAGGAGTACGATCAAGGCTATATAAGCCCAGAAGGGGTTATAAGGAGGGTAGAATTCGTCTACGAACGAGGAGATTTACTTAAAAGCAGAATATTCGTTGTTGGAGATGACGATCTGTTCAGCATAGCTGCAGCTTTGACGGGAATGCCCGAGAAAATATTCGTTGTCGATATAGATGAGAGACTTATCAATTTCATTAACAAAGTTGCTGAAGAATATTCACTTCCGATCGAGGCGATGGTTTACGATGTGCAGCAAGCTTTCCCCGAAGAGCTAAAGAAAAAATTTGATGTTTTCGTGACGGATCCTGTCGAGACTATTCCGGGACTGAAGCTGTTCCTTTCAAGGGGAGTGTCAACATTAAAAGGTCCCGGTTGTTCCGGGTACTTCGGCATAACGACTCTCGAAGCTTCAAGAAAGAAGTGGTACGAAATACAAAAGATGATACACGACATGGGGTTCATAATAACGGATATGAGAAGGAAGTTCAGCGTTTATCCGCAGGAGGAGAAGAACTTCTTCAGGTTCCAGGAAAAGTTGCCAATAGTCGAAAAGCTTGGAGCTAAAATTGACTACGACTGGTACAAATCCACCCTTTACAGGATAGAAGCAGTAAAGGAGCCTAAGCCGTTAGTCGAGGGAGAGATGATAATAGACGAAGCGGTGTATAGAGACAACGAAAGCTGGGCAACTCCCTACGGAGCGGATTAGTCAGTTTTGTTTTTTAATTTACCTGAAAAACTCTGATTAATTTTCACTATAAAACTAAACTTTTATTGAAAGCAACTGTTGTTGTGGAGCGTCAACTTTTACGAATCTTATAATGAATAGCTTTTATTTTGGAGCAATGATGGCTTTTGCGGAAGATAGTCTAATTGTTGTGCTTCTTGTAATTCCACATGACATCTTCGAAATCCCCGCAATAATCATAGCAGGAGCAGCAGGTTTTAAGATTCCTTACGAAATCGTTCGTTATTTAGCAGGCAGAAAAGAGTAAATTCTGACAAAAGAGGACATCAGAGAGTATCTAACAATGGTCCTGATCTCAATACTCTTAATCGTAATAGCAGCGTGGATTGAAGCGAACATAACGCTAAAAATAGCTAAAGCTATGCTAAATTCATCAAAAGGTGTTTGAAGAGAGGTGATTAAGATTATAGCAAAAATTATCGAAAGTTGCGATGTGTAATTAACCCTGAACGGGTACGAAATAAAAGGGCGCACCGGTCATGAAAAGTATCATTCCCCAGAAGACCTCTTTGCTTTTCACAAGTCTAAATTCTGTAGGCAACTACTGCTTCTCCTTTCTCCACGACTTCAACGTTCTCTTCAACGAGCGTATAAGCGTTAGCTTTCGTTATGGAAGACAAAATCCCGGAGCCGTAGGAGGATATAACTTTCGCCTTCATTTCCGGGAAACTTACCTTCAGTCTGACGAAGCTCGTGAAACCTACCTTCGAGTAAATCTTATCCTCAAGCACTACTTTAAATCCCTCCTCTCCCTTCATTCCGAGCATTTTCTCCACAGCTGGTTTGAGGAATAGGTAAGCTGAGGCAAAGCAGGCTGCAGGGAATCCGGGGAGGGCTAAAACTGGTTTTTCGTTTACCAAAGCAGCTATTGTAGGTTTCCCTGGTCGAAGAGCGACTCCTCTGAACAGAACTTCTCCGATTTCATCAAGAACTTTGTACATGTAATCCCTCTTGCCAACGGAAGTTCCTCCGAGCGTGATCAAAATGTTGTAGTTGTCGATATTTTCGAAAATTCTTCTGAGGTCTTCTTCGCTATCTCTCACGATTCCTCTTGTATCGACATCACATCCCCACAACCTTGCCAACCCTCCTACGAGAATGCTGTTGCTCTCGTAAACTTTCCCCTCGACGAGCTGACTTTTCGGAGAAAGAAGCTCGTCTCCCGTGGGAACCACAAGAATTTTCGGCTTTTTGAAAACTTTTATCTCTTCGACTCCTGCACTTCTCAGAAGAGAGAGGTGTTGCGGCTTCAGAATTTCCCCCTTCTCAACAATAACCTCCCCCTTTCTAACATCTTCCCCCTTCAATCCCACGTTCTCGAATCTTCTCACAGCCTTATATATCGCCACAAACTCTCCAAGCTCCTCAGCATCTTCAGCTTTAACAACCGCATCGGCATTTTCTGGCAAAGCATCGCCGGTGTGTACCCATTTAGCATGTTCAAAATCAACGAAATCGGCTTTTTTCAGAATAACTGGATTACTTCTACTCGCTTTTCTTACAACTTCGCTTACAACAGCGAAACCGTCCATTGCAGCTCTGTTGTAGTGGGGAATGTCTATCTCAGCTTTTAGGTCTTCAGCCGCTACCCTCATAAAAGCTTCTTCCAGCGGAACTTTCTCGGATGAAATTTCCTTGATATTGTTAAGAAAAATCTTCTGAGCCTCTTTTACCGGAGTTAACTCCGAAAAAAGTTCCCCTCCGCTGACGGGGGGCATTAAAGCAACGACGTCATCATCTCTCAGCTCAACGTTCTCCTTCACAATTTTTCCGTTTACGACGACGATCATGTAGTCGTAAAGCTTTTTAATTTCTGGATAATCCTGAGAAAGCTTTTCAAGAAGACCGTTGAGATTTTTAGCTTCAACCTCTATCTCCTTCTTTCCCACAACCTCCCTAAAGTTTGCGAAGAGCTTTACCCTAACCATGAGCAAGTTTTCATTGAAGGAGACTAAATAACCTTTCTCTCGTAAATGTTTTAAAGTAACAGTCGGTTCTGCTTTGAGAATGAGTACTCGAAAGTTGAGATACGTTGAAGTGGACTTTTTTAGGGGAGTAGCGCTCATAATGATGCTGATTTCCAACTTTGTGACCGATTTGCAGTACTTCGCGGGATACACCGACTTTGAACGATTTTGGAGGGCTTTCGCTTTACTAACCGCCTCGATGTTCGTTTTCATCTCTGGAGTTTCTATGTGGCTCTCTCACTTCAGGTGGAACTACACAAAATTTTTCAAGCGTTTCGCTAAGCTCTTCGGTTTGGGTTTGGTGATAACGATTTTCACCAAGCTCTTTCTTGAGGAGGGGACGATATACTTCGGAATTCTTCACTTCCTTGGAGTGGCGAGCCTTTTGATCATACCTTTCCTCAGATTCGGAGAGAAGAATATTCTCATAGCTCCAATATTTTTTGCTGGAAAATTCTTCGTTGAGAGTATAAACTCCGAAAATTTACTCCTACTTCCTTTGGGAATTACTCCTCCTTATTTCTTCACCTTCGACTACTTTCCGATTTTTCCTTGGTTCGGAGTTTTTCTGCTCGGAGTTGGAACGGCTTCGATAATTTATCCCGATGGTGGAAGAAGGTTCGAATTCTCTCTGCCGAAAGCCTTTCGAAGCGTTGCTTTTCTTGGAAGGCACACGCTGAAAATCTACCTTCTCCATCAGCCAATTTTTGGGGCGATTCTTCTCCTCTATTTGGGAGACCTTCCCGGAGTTTACCTTCCTTGGTAATTTTTGCGATGTCTTTAAATTCCGCTTTCAATACTCACCACCATGCCATTTGACAACTATTGGCAAAAAGAAGAGATAATGCCAAGGAAAGAGCTTGAAGAATTGCAACTGAAGAGGTTGAAGTGGGTTGTAAATCACGCTTATCGAAACGTTCCTCTGTATAAAAAGCGTATGAAGGAGCTTGGCGTTCATCCTTCGGATATAAAAAAGCTCAACGACATTTCGAAACTTCCCTTCACAACTAAAGAGGACATAGCTTCGAACTACCCTTTCGGAATGTTTGCCGTTCCGCTCAGCGAAATCGTGAGAATACACACATCAAGCGGAACAACTGGAAAGCCGAAAGTTGTTGGTTACACCAAAAACGATCTTGAAAACTGGATAAATCTTGTGGCGAGATGTCTTTACATGGTGGGAGTTAGAAAAGAGGATGTTTTCCAGAACATGGTAAACTACAGCCTTTTCACGGGAGGTTTGGGATTTCACTACGCCGCTGAAAGGATAGGAGCTACGACAATCCCGGCTGGCGTGGGGAATACGAGAAGGCAGTTAGAACTCATGATGGATTTGGGTACGACTGTCATCCACTGCACGCCAAGCTACGCTTTGAGGATTAAGGAAGTTGCTGAGGAGTGGGG
>NZ_WANY01000007.1:0-8226 GCF_015521575.1 Ferroglobus sp. | reverse complement strand
GTTTTCAGGGTGAAGAGGAGGATAGACGAAAGCCTTGACGCTTGGGCGATCCACGGAGTTGGAGGAGCGATAGGAATGCTAATGCTCGGAGTGTTCAACGGAAACTTCGTTCCTCAGCTTGTAGCAGTGGTTGTGACAATTACCTACGCTTTCGTCGTCACCTACATAATAGCCAAGGTCGTTGATGTTGTGATTGGACTGAGGGTGAGCGAGGAGGAAGAGTACGTGGGCTTGGACATCTCCCAGCATGGAGAAGAGGCGTACTCGTGAGGTGGTATGATGAAGAAGATTGAAGCGATAATTAGACCGGAAAGGTTTGAGAAAGTAAAGGAAGAGCTTGAAAGAAAGGGATTCGTTTCGATGACAGTCACTGAAGTCAGGGGAAGGGGGGAGCAGAAAGGAATTACGCTCCAGTTTAGAGGAAGAGCGATTGAAGTTGATCTACTTCACAAAATCAAAATCGAGATCGTGGCTAAGGATGAGGATGTGGAGGAGATAGTAGAGACGATAATAAATGCTGCGAGAACTGGGAAGTACGGAGATGGAAAGATCTTCGTGATTCCAGTGGAGAGGGTGATAAGGATAAGAACTGGAGAAGAAAACGATCTCGCTCTCAAGACTCAGTAGAGACTTTCGAGGTCTTCGCCTGAATAGAAAATTTCCTGGATTGCATCGTAAACGTCTTCAAAACCGAACATTTTCGTGGAAGAAACGGGAATCAAGGGCTGGAAAAGACCCGCTTCCCTTAAAACATGGAATAGCTCCAAACTTAAACCTTTCACGCTCGAAATTTCTTCGTACAGCTTTTCTTGGTTGGTGCTCCATTCGATTATTTTTTCGAGGTCGTGTTCCGGCAACAAATCAGCCTTACTTAAAACTGGGACGTAGGGGATCTCAAGCTTGAAAACGGCAGATGAAGCCATAAAAACGAGGGAGAGAAATCCAGAAGGCGTTTTTGAAACCACGGGATCGTAGAGATAAACCATTATGCAGTTTCTCCTTCCGAGGGAACTTACGAGGATTTCGCTGCTCGCCCTTAAAGTGAAGAGCTCCATTTGTCCGGGGGTGTCGAAAATAACGAACGTCGGATCGTTGTAATCTATTTCATCAATTATCTCATTAACTTTAGTGCTTATTAGATCCGCTGCTATAATTTGAGCTCCGTTCGGTCCCACGTCGTACTTGCTCATTATCTCTTCGAGTGTGAACCACTCCCTAACATCGACATCAGCCGAGTAGGGCAAATAATCAGCCCCGGGATCGAGGTTTACGGTAAAAACGTCTATTTTTTTAAGGTCCAACCAGTCAGAAAAGGATTTTGTGAAGTACGTTTTCCCGCTACCAGCGGAACCAACTACGAAAACGTAAACTCTTTCTTCCATACTCCTCCATCGAGTTCGGGATTAAAATATTAATCTTTCAAAGCTTTTTCAACCTGCCTCTTGTGGATGTGAGCAGCCCGATGGATTTTCCCGTCAATTCCTCTGGAGGCGAAGCACGGGTATATTTGAGTGAGGTAACCGGCTTTGGTTGGAGCCTCATCAACTCTCATTCCAACGAGTTTTTCCGCAACAAACTTGGAAGAGCCGCATATGGAGCTTCTCTTCACTTTCACAGACTTTATAATTCCGTCCTCGACTTCTATTTCAAACTCTGGCATTCCAAACTTTTCGAAGAATTCTTTAACATCCGGATCATCTATCTTCGGCGTTGCACAGCAAATGTTCTCTACGAGGACATTTACCCCGTATTTTTTCCCGAGTTCCTCAAGCTGCTTTTTAGATCCGCTTTTAGCTCCTCCGGGTAGTAGAACGTACTTAACTTTCCCAGCAGCCCTCCTGATTATTTCGTAGTTAACATCGGGATGCAAGGCGTAGCTAACTATTACATCGCATTTAAACAGCTCCTCAGGAAAATGAAGCTCTTCTGGTTCGTCTATTATCTCCGGTAAATTCTGAGGAAGCTCGTAGGTGTAAACTTCAAAGAATTCCGATATCTCTTTCACTGCTCTTCTCCCGTACTTTCCTCTAAGAACCACTCCCACTCTCATCTTCGATCATTTCGAGAATTTTGCTCTTCAACTCCTTGAAGGGTTTGAGATCGCAAACCTTGTATGGGGGAATTCCCTGAATGTCTGCTCTTATAAAACATTCGTTGTAGGGAATCACGCCAACTATCGGCTTGTCTATCTTCTCCAAAACTTTCCTCGTCATCTCGCCTTCTATGAATTTGTTCACCACGACGCCTATTCTCGTAATCCCTATGTCAGCACCGAGCTTTTCTATCCTTTTTAACGTTTCTACGCTTCTCATCCCCGGTTCAACAACTGCCAAGAGAATGTCAACTCCTTTAGCCGTCCCCCTTCCGAGATGCTCTATACCTGCCTCCATGTCCATGATAAGGACGTCTTTTTCCCTGAATATAGCATGTCTCAAAATAGCTCTGAGAAAAGCGTTTTCGGGGCAAAAGCATCCCTCACCTCCTTTTTCTATAGTTCCTAAAACGAGAACTCTAACTCCGTCTTCGTTTCTAACGGAATAAGCCTCGAAGATGTCGTCAACCTTCGGATTTAGCTTGTAAGTTCCAAAAGGACCTCTAACTCTCTCGTCGATTACGTCTTTAAGCTCGGAGAGGGGTTTAACGTTGTTAACTCCGAGGGCTGTCGGCAGGTTCATAGCTGAGTCGCAGTCTATCGCTGTGACGTTGTAGCCGTCCTTAGCAAAAAGGTGTGCTAAAACTGCAGCTATCGTAGTTTTTCCCACTCCCCCCTTCCCGGCTACAGCTATTTTTACCATCGTTGAGAGTTAAAGCAAGAGGTATAAAATAGCTGCGTTGTTTTAACTTGTAGCCTAACATCTGCTTCTAAAAGAAATCCTTAGCCACTTCTACAGCTTTAGCAACAAGCTTCGCCGCTTGTTCAGCGTCTCTCAAATCGATAACCTCCACTGGGGTGTGAATGTATCTTGCCGGAACGCTAACGACTCCAGAAGGAATACCCTCCCTCGTTAGATGTATTGCGGTGGCATCAGTTGTTCCTCCTTCCCCAACCTCAAGCTGAATTTCCACCTCAGCTTTTTTAGCCGAATCCTTTAACCATTCCAGAACTCTCTTTGAAGCGATCAATCCCCTTCCAGAAGCATCAGCTACCGTGATTACCGGCCCTTTCCCGAGTTTTATGTCCATGTATGCGCTTTCAGCTCCGGGAAAATCTGTGGCTGGTGCTGAATCGAGGACGAGAGCCACGTCCGGATTCAGTGAAAAAGCTGAAACCCTTGCTCCTTTTAGTCCGACTTCTTCTTGTACAGTCCCAACAGCATAAACAGTTGCGTTAGTGTCGATTTTCTTCATCGCCTCGATCATAACAGCCAAACCGACTCTGTTATCAAAGGCTTTTCCGGTAACTCTCTTCCCGAGCTTAACGACCTCTCTGTCCATCGTTACCGGCGATCCGATGTCTATTCCCATTTCTTTTACTTCTTCCCTACTCTCAGCCCCTACGTCAACGAACATGTCCTTTATCTCAATAACCTTCTTTCTTTCATCCTCCTTCATCAGATGGGGAGGTTTGCACCCAACAACTCCGTAAACCTTCCCCTTGCTTCCGTGGACTATCACCCTCTGATTCAAAACCGTCTGGGAAAACCAACCTCCAATGGGCGTTATCCTCAAAAATCCTCTGTCATCAATGTGCTTCACCATAAATCCTATCTCGTCGATGTGGGCGGCAAGCATTATCTTAAAGTCGTCTCCTTCCCTAACGCAAACTATGTTGCCGAGCTTATCAACTTTCACCTCATCAACGTAGCTTTCCAATTCCTCTCTAACGATCTCCCTCACTTCCTCTTCGTAGCCCGAAATTCCGTGGGCGTCGCTCAACCTCTTAATCAACTCGAACATGCTATCACTCCAAAACCGCATGTCTTTCGGCGAGATCCTTCTCGCTTAAATTTTTGATCCTCATCAACTCCGCAACAAGCCCATCAAGAAATATCAAGCTCATAAGCTCAAACATCGTTCCGAGGGGGGCGATTTGAGAAAGCTCATCGTTTATTTCGTTTTTTAACTTTCCTTTAATCAAAACGATTACGTCGCTCATCTGAGCTAAGCTTGAGTTCGGATTTCCAGTTATTGCCACGAGCTTTGAGCCTATCATCTCTTTAGCCTTTTTGCTTATGTTCACGACCGATGTAGTTTCTCCAGAGCCTGAAATTGCGATTAGCACGTCCTCTTTATCAATCCTCGGAGTTACCGTTTCACCAACAACGTAAACGTTGTAGCCAAGGTGCATAAGCCTCATCGCGAAAGCCTTTGCGACAAAACCGCTTCTCCCGGCGCCCATTACAAAAATTCTTTTAGCTCCTTGAATGGCGTTAATGAGCTCGTTTAAGTTCTCCTCATTGATATCGGCTTTTATTTGATCGATGAACATTTTGACGGTGTCAAGGAATCTGAAGATCATCTCACCTACCATTCCCACCCCCCTAATTGTTTGGTAAGGTTGCGGCTATAAAAGATTAATCAATCAATGAACTCTCCAAAATTTCTCTCGTTACCTCTTCTGCCACCTCTTCTTTCGAACCTCCAGCAAGGATTACAATTTTTTTACTGTTAATTGTTAAAAATGATCTGATCATTTCCCTGAGGTCTTCGACTCCGATCCCGTCTCCCATGTATTCCCCTTCAAAGATGTCCAAGCCCAAGTACCATATCACCGCATCGAAATCCTCAACAGACTGGCAGACAACTTTGAAAGCCCTCACGAATTCCGTTCTGTCTTTGTAACAGACGCAACCTCTTTCCAAGCATATGCAGTAGTAGTTTCCTCCCAAAGCCGAGTGATGGGCGTCGGTATCTATAATAGCGACTCTGTATCCTTTTCTTTCGAGAAGCTCCCTTAAAACCGCAACATCGTTTAAAAAGCTGTACCCTCTAAACTTGTCCCTCTCAGCCTGATGCCCCGTTCCGGCGGTGGCTAAAATAACGAGATCGCACTCTTCAATTGCCTCGGAGGCTTTGACAACGCACTTAGCCGACTCGAAAACTGCTTCAGAAAAAGGAAGTTTTTTTACTTTCTCCACGAGTCTTCTCTCGTGGTAGATCATAAATTCCTCAAAACTATCGGATGGAGAGAGTATCTCGACCTTGTACTCTCTTATCGCCCTTTCAAAACCGGATATTTTCAAACAGGGACCTATGAGGAGGTCATCTTTGAGCTTAGGAGAGTAAACCACACAAACTTTCATTAAAAAAATCTTTAGGGGAAACCAATAAATATTTTTCTCCGTAATCTCTGTTTATGGAATTAACCGTTACTTTCCTCCCTTCAGGTAAAAGAGCCAAGGTAAAAAAGCTCACCACGATTTTGGAAGCAGCTCAGTCCGTTGGGGAGGGTATAAGGAGTCTCTGCGGTGGTAAAGGCAGTTGCGGAAAGTGTAAGGTCGTAGTGAAGAAAGGAAGCGTCGAGAAAAATCCGGAACCACACGAAAAGTTCGTAAGCAAAGAGGAGGAAGAGGAGGGTGTAGTACTCGCATGTCAGAGCAAAATTCTAAGCGATCTTGAAGTTTTCATTCCTCCAGAGTCGAGGCTTGAAAAACAGCAGATCCTTTCCGAGTTTTTCGTCACCGAAGCTGAGTTAAATCCGGCTGTTAGGAAGGAATTCTACAAAAATGCGTTTCTCCCCGAAGTTCTCGCTTCCAAGGGTTACACCCTTTCTTGTGAAACGGAAATAGAGGAGGGAGATTTCACCCTCGTTTTGAGAGGAAAAGAAGTGATAGCAGTTGAAGAAGGAGATACGAGGGACAAGTTTTTCGGCTTGGCTGTGGACATAGGAACGACAACAATCGTCGTCGCCCTTGTGGATTTGAACACTGGTAGAGTCGTGAACATAGCTTCTGATTACAACGGACAGATCATCTACGGAGAGGAAGTTCTGAGCAGGGTGGAATTTGCAAGAAGCAGAAAAGATGGAATAAAAATTCTCCAGAAAGCCGTCGTTGATTCGATAAACAAGCTAATCGAGAAAGTTTCAGCGGAATACGTTAAGGAAAACGAAATATACGATGTCGTTGTTGCCGGAAACACTTTGATGACCCACTTTTTTTTGGGAGAGGACGTTGAATACCTCTTCTCCGCTCCAAACGTTAAGGTGGACAGGAAAGCTAAGATTAGGAGTGCTAAAGATCTGGGGTTGAAGGTGAGCGAAGGAGCAGATGTATTTTGCTATCCCCTCGTTGGCAGGTACATCGGAGGGGATATCGTAGCGGATCTCGTTTCTTCTGGAATAGCGAGCGACGACAAAATCACGCTTATGGTAGATCTCGGCACTAATGGGGAAATAGTAATAGGAAGTGAGGGTTGGGCTATGGCTACAAGTGTTGCAAGTGGCCCAGCTTTTGAAGGTTACGAGATAAAGCACGGAAGCAGGGCTGTTGAAGGAGCGATAGATCACGTGAAGATCAACGGCTACGATGCCAAGCCGGAATATACAGTCATAGGGAACGTTAAGCCGAGGAGCATTTGCGGAAGCGGACTCATAGATTTGCTTGCCGAGCTTTTCAAAAACGGAATAGTGGACTTCCAAGGGACTCTCGACAGAAAGAATCCGAGGGTTAGGGTTGACAGCGAACCATATTACGTTGTCGTCGATGCAGAAGAAAGTGCTACGGGAAAGGAGATAGTCTTCACTCAAACGGACATAGATACGCTGATAAAATCGAAGGCTGCGGTTTGCGCTGGAATATCTGTAATGCTGAAGAAGGCTGGATTGAGTATAGAAGACATCGATCGCTTTGTCCTTGCGGGAGCTTTCGGTTATTACATAGACATGGAAAATGCCGTGACAATAGGACTTTTCCCGGAATTCCCGAAGGCTGAAGTAAGGCAGATAGGAAACGGGAGTTTGGCAGGATGTTATTTGGCTTTAACAAATCAAAAGAAGAGATTTCTGGCTGAAACTATTGCAAGGCTCGTATCCTACTTCGATCTTTCCACGGATCCGGACTTCATGGAGGAATACAACGCTGCTTTGAACTTACCCGGAAAGCCGGAGTTGTTCCCAACAATTTACGCGAGGTACGTGTAATGCTCGTCATCGCTTTGGATTTAACGAGCAGAGAGAAAGCTTTGGAAATCGTTGAAAAAACTAAGGACTTTATCGACGCCATAAAAGTAAACTATCCCATCGTCTTAAGCTGCGGAATCGGAATAGTGAAAGAACTATCGAAAGTGAAGCCGGTGATAGCGGATTTTAAAATAGCGGACATTCCCTACACGAGTTCTCTCATAGCTGAAATCGCCTTTAAAAACGGAGCTAACGCAGTAATATGCCACGGCTTCGTCGGAAGAGATGTTCTGAAAGAAATACTTAGGGTTGCGGAAAATTACGACGGAAAAGTCTACGTCGTGACGGAGCTAACAAACGACGGAGCGAAAGAATTCATGAAACCATTCGCAAGGAAAATAGCCGAAATTGCCAAAGAAATAGGATGTCACGGACTCATAGCCCCAGCTACAAAGCCGGAAAGAGTTAAGGAAGTAAGAGAAGTTGCGAAAAATCTTGAAATACTAAGTCCGGGCATTGGTATGCAAAAAGGAAAGCTGGAGGAAATTGCAAGGTACGTTGACGGAATAATCGTCGGTAGATCGATCTACAACGCGGACGATCCGAAAAAGGCGGCGAGGGAAATTAAAGAGAGATTCAGAAAAGCTAAGCTCACTTCCTAACTATCGACGCTATCTTCAGATACGTTTCGTAGAGCTTGTCAGCCAATCTCAGTAGATAGTCGTGATTTTCTATCCTCCTCAAAGCTTCGGGAATGCTGCCGTATCCGTCTCTCGTTCCGAAGAGAGCTCCAGTTATCGCTGCCGTCGTGTCGGTATCACCACCACATTTTATCGCCTTCTTTACACCTTCTACGTAATTCTTAGAAGAAAAAAAGCAGTAGAAAGCAAGAGGAACTACATCGTAACTCATTATAGAGTTTCCTATCTCCTTAGCAGCTCTTTTCTCTTCTTCACCCCTTATCTCGTAGGCGTACTCTATCTTTTCAGCTAATAGGCTGTCGTGCTTAGAGACGAAGCTTAAAAGCTCCTCCAAATTGAAATCCTCGTTGACGAGCATCGCTATAGCGACTCCAACAGCCACTGCTCCGGCTATAGCTCCTTTCCCTTTGTGAGTTATCATCGAGGATATGCTGCAGTAGTTTTCAACCAAGCTGTAGTTGAAAT
>NZ_WANY01000006.1:0-6712 GCF_015521575.1 Ferroglobus sp. | reverse complement strand
AAACTCTATTGCCCCCCTCTCGTTTCCGCTAATTCCCGGAAGGTACGGGTCGAATGTGTACTCAAGCATTTTGTAGATTGGTCTCGTCTGCTTTCCGAAGAACCTCAGATCTTTTATCGCACTTACGTATCCGTATTTAGTCGCTTCTTCAAGCACGAATCTGTTAAGCCCCACAAGCTTAGCCTCGCGGGAATCCTGCAGGTCTCCCACCGCTCCCACTATAGCAAGAGTCGAAAGGTCGTAGTTCAAACCGAGACAGCGAGAAATGAGATACGTCGTTGTTGAGCCGCTCAAGTCGTAGCTGCCATCGTATCCGAAGTCGTGGGGATTGAGCTGCCACCTGTAAACCATTTCCGGAACGTGGTGATCCGAAATTACGAATTCGAGCTTTCTTCTTAGGAGAAGAGAGATGTTTCCGCTACCCAAATCCGTCAGCCAGACAAATCTGTTCTCGTCCGCTATCCTTTCAACAGCATTCTCATCGAGCTGTTTCAGGAAAATTATTTCCGCTTCTTTACCAATTCTTCTCAACGTTTCATAAGCAATAGCTCCAGAAGTAATGCCATCAGCATCTATATGTGTTACAACTAAAAACTCGTCCTCTTTTCTTATTCTTTCCGAAATCTCGTATGCTTTTTTTATAAGATCCACAGAAAAGTAGGGGTAAAAAAGAAATTAAGGGTTTTGGTTAGAACTCAGTTCCCATTTCTCCGCTCTCTTCTCCGCCCTTCTCCTTCTCCTTTTCAAGTCCTTTGGCAGCTATGACATCGTCGATTCTCAGAATCATCGTAGCCACTTCTGTTGCAGATTTGATGGCTTGCTTCTTAACTCTGAGCGGCTCAAGGACTCCCTGCTCCTTCATGTCAACTACTTTTCCGTTGTAAACGTCTATTCCAGCATATACATTTCCTTGCTCATGCACGGACTTAAGTTCAACCAAGATGTCGATAGGATCCAATCCGGCGTTTTCAGCCAAGCTCTTTGGAATGACTTCTAAAGCTGCAGCAAAGGCTTCAGCAGCTAATTGTTCTCTTCCACCAAGGCTCGGAGCCCACTCCTTAACTCTAAGGCTTACTTCAATCTCCGGAGCACCACCGCCAGCAACGACTTTACCGTCTTCCAAGGCTGCAGCCACGACTTTCACTGCATCTTCAACTCCTCTTGCAATCTCCTCAACCACGTGTTCGGTTCCGCCCCTCACGAGGATCGTCACTGCTTTCGGATTCTTGCAGCCTCTTATGAACACCATCTTTTCGTCGCCAACCTTTCTCTCCTCCACGATCTCTGCCTCTCCAAGGTCCTCCGACTTGAGGTCTCTCAAGTCAGTAAGTATCCTCGCTCCGCAGGCTTTTGCAATCTTTTCGATGTCGCTCTTCTTTACTCTCCTCACTGCAAGAATTCCGGCTTTAGCAAGGTAATACTGAGCCAAGTCGTCGATTCCCTTCTGGCAGAACACCACATTAGCTCCAGCCTCGACGATCTTGTCAACCATCTCCTTTATCATCTTCTCCTCCTGCTCTATGAACCTCTGAAGCATGTCTGGATCAGTAATTCTTATCTTGGCATCAGTTTCAGTCTCTTTAACCTCCAAAGCGGCATTCAACACGAGTATCTTGGCATTCTTTACGAGCTTCGGCATTCCCGGGTGAACAACTTCCTTGTCGATGACGATTCCCTCTACAAGCTCCGAGTCTTCTACAGACGCTCCAGTTCTCTTTTCTATCTTAATGTTGTCCGTGTCAACTTCTATCTTTCCGTTAACCTCCTCGGCGACAATCTTAACTGCTTTTACAGCGATGTCAGCCAACTTGTTTATCGCCACTTCCGCACCCTTGCCAGTCATGGCGGTAGCTGCTATTTTCTTCAGCAGCTCGTCGTCGTCTCTGTTTACTTCTATGGCTATGCTGTCGAGGATTTCCATGGCTTTTTCTGCAGCCAATCTGTAACCTTTAGCTATTACGGTCGGGTGTATGTCAGCCTCAAGCAATTCTTCAGCCTTCTTCAACAACTCTCCGGCAATAACAACTGCTGTGGTCGTTCCATCTCCTACTTCATTCTCCTGAGTCTTGGCTACTTCTATCACCATCTTTGCAGCCGGATGCTCAACATCCATCTCCTTGAGAATCGTAACACCATCGTTCGTAATCACAACATCACCAAGACTGTCCACAAGCATCTTGTCCATTCCCCTCGGCCCAAGAGTGCTCCTGACAGCTTCGGCGATAACTCTAACAGCCATTATGTTCATCCTCTGCGCATCTCTTCCGACGGTCCTCTGCGTCCCCTCCTTCAAAATCAGTATCGGAGTGCCTTGCAACGTCGCCATCCAGTACCACCTCGAGAGTTTAGTGGATTGGTAGTTCTATATAAAGGTTTTGGTTGAAAAAAGGAACTGGAGATGTCTTAAGAAAGAAATTTATCCGAGAAAGCCCCTCAAAATTCCCGCTTCGGCTACCCTCTCTTTTAAATCCAAGCCCTTACCGAGCATGTTTATGATTTCGTTCGTAACTTTTTCGTGTTCCTCGTCGACTTCGATTTCGAAAAGCTCTTTAGCTCTTTCAACGTCCTTTTCAAGCTTAGAATTCAGCACTTTCATCGAATTCGGATTGAAATACTTCAGAGCTTCTCCGATCATAGCTTCAAAGCCACTAAAAACCTCCAAAACTTTTTCGTAATCCTTATCACTAAGCTCGGCAATTCCGAGCAACTCCGGCGGAAATCCTATCGAGTAAAGAGAGGCACAGAATGTAATAGCTCTCGGAAGTTTAACTCCTTCCCCCCTTGAGTAACCGAAAAGACCGATGTGAAGTTTTCTCATCCTTCTCTTCGGAACGTTTTTCGAGAAAGAGTTCACAAAGTTTGCTATGAGCGGAATTCTCTTTCTGTAAGCTTCGGTGAGCTTTTCAGCCAGCCTCAAGTATTCTTCATCTATAACCTCGGCTTTCCCCTTCCTTTTTTCCTTTATCCTTTCTATGGCTTTTCTAACCTCCGAAAATTCGTAATCGTATTTAAAAGCCGATTGAACGGTGAAAGTTTCCACGGAAGGAAATTCATCCACCGGCTGTAGGTTTTTTGGAGAAAGTCCTCCTCTAAAGGGGCACGAACCCACACCGAGTATCGGATAGACTTCAGCGTTAACGTCTTCCAAACGCATGAGGGAATACTTCACGTAGATGGTTGCGGAAATAAATCCGTAGTTTAAGGCTGGATCCGATCTCGCTAAAAACACTCGGATGTGTTCGCTGTTAGTTTCCTCGACGATCTTGCTAACGATTTCTTTAGCATTCAAAAGAGATTTCTTATCCTCCAAGAGGGGAATAACTTTGATTTCCTCGGGCTTAAATTCCCCAAGCCATTCGGATATTTTTGTTCCGTCCCTCAAACTTAACTTTCCCTTTCCGGCAACGAAGTCCTTGTAGAAGTAGTAGATTCTTAAAACTTCCTCGTGAGTTCTCGTCATCGGTAGTATTACTTCAAAAATCGGCTCCTGATCTATGTCGAAAGATTTTACGTAGTCGTAGCTTCTTGGGATCATTTCAAGGATTTCCGATAAAAGTTTCGCCTCTTCCTTTTCAACGCTCGGGTTTGGAATTCTTGGAGTTAATCTGAAGAATTTTCCAAGGGGTTTCCTTTTAAAAAAGTCTGGATAATTCGAGAGGAGTTTTCTAACGACAAAATCGTCAACTTCTTTCCCCTCGAAATCCCACATCTGCTCGTCGCAGCCAAAATGAGAAAAAACGTAATACGCCTCCTTAATCTCATCCTCTCCGTTTAAATACTCTCCTCTGGCAAAGAACGGCATATTTGCGTTATCCGGATGCTGGGTGCTCATCACCCTTGGAATCATCCATACAAACGCATACGTATTGATATAAATACTTTTGTGGGGGAAACGATTTAAGCTCAAAGAGAGGAAAAAATTGAGTGAAAGTTTGTATTGTAGGAGGTAGGGTTGCCGGAAGCTTGGCAGCTATAAATCTCGGGGAGAAAAATGCAGATGTCGTTGTGTTTGAAGAACACAGGGATTCCGGATTTCCCGTGAGTTGTGCTGGATTGATAAGTGAAGACTGCTACAAAAAACTGAAAGACCTTGGAGTTAACGCCAAGCAGAATGAAATAAAGGGAGCTTTCTTCTTCTCTCCAAGCGGAAAATATGTCGAGGCTATCGGAAAAAGTAGGGGGGTTGTTGTAGAAAGAAAATTGATGGATCCTCAGCTTTTAAGAAGAGCTTCAAAGGTTGCTGAAGTTAGGATGGGCTCGAAAGTCGTTAGGGTGAAGAGTAAGGAGGTAACGTTTATTGTAAACGGAAAAGAGAAAAAGGAGAATTTTGACCTGCTCATAGGAGCTGACGGAGTTAACAGCGTTGTCGCCAAGAACTTGGATTTTAAGAGACCGAAAATTTTCTTGGCTGTTCAAATTCTCTCCGAGTTCGAGGCAATTGATGACAACTTCGTCGAGCTTTACTTTGGAAGAAAGTATTCCGACGGATTTTTCGCCTATGCTGTTCCGGTTGAAAAGGGCTTGGCAAGAATCGGTGTGGTTTCGAAGACAAACCCTAAGGAATACCTGCAAAGGTTGATCAACGAGCATCCCTCAGTTTCTGAAAGAGTCAGGAAGGGGATTTTAGAGTTGAATGTGGGAGCTATTCCCATAAGACTTGTGGATTTTGTTAGGGAAAACGCGGCTTTAATCGGTGATTCGGCTGGGATGGTAAAGCCCTATACGGGAGGAGGAATTTATTACACATTAATAGCTGCAGAATTGCTCGGAGAAACTTTTCCGAATTTGAAAGCTTTCGAAAAAGCGTACAAAAAAAGATTGTGGAAGGAGTACCATTTTGGAGAAAAGATTAGAAGGTTGTACGAAACTCTGAGGGATGAGGATTACGAAGAACTTGTTAGAATTGCCTCCGATTTAAGCTTCGAAGATCTGCACATGGACAAGCCGAGCTCCATCTTGAAATTTTTGGTAAAAAATCCGAAAATACTGAAAGTTGTTAGATTCTTCTTCCCCTAACTCTGTCTATGTCAAACTGAGCCCTCTCGGATATGTGCATCACTGCCAAAGTTCCAGCCATAACTGGGTCGCTTACGACGAGGTCGCTCACTTTCGGCACATCTCCGAACATGTTGAGACTTATTACTCTTATCCCAGCTTTTCTAAGCTTCTTAACTTCCTCCGCTATCTTGCCTCCCATAATCCCACCAGCCAGTACCAAAATTTCCGCTCTATGAAGCCTCGAAACAGCTTTCACAGCTTCGGCAAGTTCTTCCTCCCCTACCAACGGCATTGTGTCAACGCTGATTCTTTCTCCCCTTAAGTTGTGCCTGTCCGCCTCAGTTATGGCTCCGAGAGCCACTTGCGAAACTAAGGCTCCTCCGCCGAAGATTATGACTCTCTTTCCGAACACTTTCTCGAAGGGTTTCTCCTCTTCAACTTCTATGACCGTCGGCAATTCTTTTATCTTTTCCACGATTTTTTCGAACTCTCCTCCCTCGATTTCGAAGTAGATCAGGGCGTTTCCTTTGTATTCTCCGTGCTTTATTATAAACGTCTGAGCGTAGGTTATGTTTCCCTCGTGTTCGGCGATAATAGTAGTTAGATCCCTCAAAACTCCTATTTGGTTTTTCGCTATTATCCTCAACCCCCTGATCATCAGAACTTCGCTCCCGTAAGGGTTTTAGTCTCAAGAACTCCGTCAATGGCTCTTATTTTCTTAACAACCACATCGCTTAAATGCTCGAAGTCTCTGACGACTATCTTGGCTATAAGGTCGTACTCTCCGAAAAGCGGGTAAAGTTCTTCCACTTCTTCTATCTGTGCTATTTTTTCGTAAACTTCCCTTTCTTTTCTTGGCGACACTTTTATCAAAACGAAACCCAGTGCCATAGCCGAGGTTTATTTTACAACCTTAAAAACTTTTTAGTTCCCAATGCTACTTCTCCCCAAAGGCGACGAATATACTAATACCACATGGTTGAACGCAACAATTTTTATTGGTGCACTCCACCCTTACATTTTTTAATCCAGCTTCTTCGAACCATTTTTTGATCTCCTCTCTTCTAAAACCCATCCACTTATCGTGATGAATTTCTTTCATGAATTCAAAGTTGTGTTTGTCAAGATCCGTTATAACGAGCTTCCCTCCCGGTTTTAGAATTCTCGTCATTTCCCTTATTGCTCTTTGTGGAGAGTTTACATGATGAAGACACATGTTTGAGAAAACATAATCAATAGCATTATTCAATATCGGCAATTTTTCCGCATCTCCGATACAGTAGTGAACGTCAAACGATCTGAATTTCCTTTTCATTTCTATAAGCATAGCTCTCGACTTATCAACTGCAATAACCTCCAATCCCTTCTTAACGAGCCCCTCCGTTATAAATCCGGTACCAGCACCAACATCGACAGCAGTCTTTCCTTCTTTCACCCCAGCTACCGATAGAGCTATATCCCTAACTTCTTCTGAAAAAAGAAAACTTCGCATTTCGTCCCATGTAGACGCTACTTTGTCAAAGTAGTTTTCTTTCAAAATTTCACCTCCTATTAGATGGTATGCCCCGGCCGGGACTTGAACCCGGGTCCGGGAGTCCGCAGCCCCCGAGGATGTCCGCTACCCCACCGGGGCTTTTGAGAACAAACTTCGCTCGCTGTAAATATGTGTTTTTCCCTTCACGTTCAAACGATGCTGCGAGCGTGAACTTAATTT
>NZ_WANY01000005.1:0-2842 GCF_015521575.1 Ferroglobus sp. | reverse complement strand
CCCTACAACTTCACTCTCTACGTTGATGCTGAGACCGATGGCAAGTTCATCTGGGTATCCTACACATCGACAGTCGAGGGGAACGAGGAAGTATACATTATGGGCTCACCCGACGGCTTTAACTGGAGCAAGCCGATAAGGTTGAGCAGAAATATAGAGTATATCAAATCCCTCGAAAATCCGTTTAACTTCAAGTGCGATCAGAAGGATCTGTTCATCGATAAAGACGGTAGGGCTATCGTCGTTTACCATTCTGCTATTTACTCTCCAAAAACGACGATGTGGGTTGTTTACGGTAAACCGGAGTTAGGAAAAATGGAAAAAAGAATAAAGTATAACATCACCCTCCCTTACGCATCAAAGAAAAATTCCGCGGAAATTGAAAGAATTCCAATCGTCGGAACAATTACAACCTTGCTATCAGCTATAATTGCAGCTTACAAAAAGAAAAGCGAAGACAAAACCTTTAAATCCAAAAAGTAAAACCAAAATTCAATGAAATTCATCGAAAACGTTTCCACCCTCAGTGCAGCTCTGATAGGTTCTGCTATCTTAATTCTATCCCTTTACTCGTTCTACATTGATTATTACACCAACAAACCCATGCTCAATCTCGCCATAGATATAGCTCTGTTATTTCTTTCGGCTGTAATCGTCGGTGGCAGCCTAAACATAAGGAGAAAACTCGTTACATACAGAGTTACAGCCGAAAAAACCTTCAACGAGGTTATATACACAAGATTGAAGCCGATCATGGAAGAGGTGGCTCTCGGAATCATGGAAATAAACTCCATGAGAAAAAAGCTTGAGGACGTAGAAAAAAAAGTTAGCACGATAGAAGAACTGGCTACAGCTCAAAAGCTGACTCCGGAGCAAAAACTAAACTTCTACTTTAGAGCGTTGATCGTCATGATATTCTACCTCGGAACGTTCATTTATCTAATGCAGTACACGCTACCCCAAAACTACCTCATCTCGATTCTTCTATTTCTCTACTGGTGGCTCTTCATAACCTACGAATACGACATATTCCACAGAGGAGAGGCTTTGGTGATGCTCGCAGCTCCGGTTTTAATAGTCCCCTCCCTCTACATCTTAATCAGAGTTACTCTCGGCATAGCCGCAGCTCAGGGAATTATCTTTCTCGCCTCCGCGCTGTACGCATATTATTACTACACGATAGCGAAAAGAATCGTCGGTAGTGAAGAAGAAAGCGTATTTGGAAAATTCAAAGCAGCAATTGGCAGATTTAAGAAAAAACATCCCTGAAAGTCAGGTAAAGGTATGCGGAGATCGCTATCACTATAACAGCCAGAGCGTATTTTTTGAAAAGGTCTACTAAATTCTTGTAAAAGAGGTATTCCTGGCCATAGGGCGTTATGTCCCTGAGCTCCTTAGCTTCAAGTATAAAGTAGTTGCCAACACCCTTAACTACCACTGGTTTTCCGAAGATCGCCACCACTTCTCCCAGAATCTTGCTTCTGTGCACCGGAGTAGAGTCTGGGCCAGAAGCGTCGCCGCCGGTGTAAATTAAATCTCCTTTAACTTTCAGAACCCTGTGAGTAACCGGAAGATTTGTGTCTTCTCTTATAAACATCACTATGTCTCCTTCCTTCGGATCAACGAAGATATTCTGAACCAAAACCAGGTCGCCCCTCTCAAAGGTGGGGTACATGCTGTTGGAAACAACCGCAGCCCAGAATATTTTCATAGTAAAAGCAAAATATAACATGACGAAAAATATCGTCAATTCAACAGCTGCTACAGCAATTTTTCTCTCAACACTAACCTCCCTAGCTTTTATCAATTCCCTGACTTTACTTTTGAGCTTTGACATCCTAAAATTTTGCCTGAACTCCTCTCTGTAGTTGTAAACTACGTATCCGCCTATAGATATCAACAGTATTACAGCCTGTTCCACGGTCAAAACCATGCAACCACCCTGAGCAGCACTGCGATGATCAAATAAAGTATGAGAACATCTATTAAAAGTTTTAAGCTGTCTTCTGTAATCTCGATCTTCTTTGCCTTTTCTTCATTGTCAGATACCCTCCGCATCGCAACCTCAACAACTGGTTCGGGCAATCCTAAGGATTCGGCTATATCTTTCGGATCTTTCTTTCCCTTCCTGATTTCTCTGCTAACCAGAATTTCGTAATCCGACCTCATCTCCTCAAGTATATTCTGACAGCTATGAGCAGAGCTAAAACTCCGACTAAAGCTGCTATAAGCCCAGCGTTTTCCCTTCTCTTTTCCAAAGGCTTCGGAGTTTCAACGGCTTTAGTGACGTTCTTTTCCTCTTCCTTGGCAAAGAAAACTTTCGACACTTCTCCAGCCACAACCTTATAAGCACCCTCCTTTTCCGGAACGTAGGTGAATTCGATGTACTTTACTTCGTTGGTATAGAATTCCATGGTTTCGTTGTAAACTTCTTCATCGTTTATGTAAACCAAAACCGGAACCTTTCCGGCTCCTCCTTCGTTTTTGACCTCTACAGAAATCTTTACCTCTTCCCCAACCCTAACTATGAAGTCGCTGACAGTCAAATTGAAATACTTCAACTCCGGCGGAAGGCGCAATTCCGTCTTTAATTTTATCTCAACAGTCTTGTTTATGCTGAGGTCGAAAAAGCTTCGATATATTTCGTTGACCTTCTCCAAAGCATACCTATCCTTTAATTTTTCATCTCCAAACCAGTAATCGGTTACATCGATTATCAAAATTCCCCCATTTTTAACGAAATCTTCCAATTCACTTAATTCCGGCTTATCGGTAACGTAGAAAAGAATGTCAATGCCTTCCAGCTCATCCTTTTCGACAACGCCACGATATTTTATGGGTG
>NZ_WANY01000004.1:0-5729 GCF_015521575.1 Ferroglobus sp. | reverse complement strand
CGGAATCATCGTCTTTAGGAAGAGGTTCTTCAGCAAGTAAATTATAATCCCACCAATCAGAGGACCGTAGAGAGTTCCGAGCCCTCCAAGGACTGCGGAAAGAATTATCATAAGCATTAACGGAATGTCATACAAATCCGGACCGGCTGTTATTCTGTAGAGAACCATCGTTGCTCCGGCAATTCCAGCAAAGAAAGAACTTATCGTAAAAGACAAAACTTTGTACTTCACAACATCTATTCCCAAAGCTTCAGCCAGTTCCTCATCATCCCTAACCGCCATGAATCTGTAGCCCAAATCGCTTTTGACGATGTATCTTATAGCCAGAAAACAGATCAGAAAGATCGCAAAGGCTATGTAATATCTAATCACGGGAGAAGTCGATAATGCTCTCTCCAAACCAATTGAAAAACCTTCTTCCCCACCGAAAACGTCTGAAAATACGTAAACGCTCTGAATGAAAACGAGAGGGAGAATTGCCGTGACTAAAGCGAAGTAGTAACCCTTTAACCTTAAAGTCACGAACCCTATCGCAGCTCCGAAAAGGGCTGCGACGATGCCACCGATCAGAATTGATAAAAACTGATTCTGAGGAGGAAGAGATGCCAAAACCGGAGAGATGCTTTCAAGTCTCGATGGAACTTGGAGTAAAGCCGCTGTATATGCTCCGAGCCCAACAAAGACGGTATGCCCAAGATTTACTTGACCGGTGTAACCGACTATTACGTCCCAGCTTATGACAAGGATGAGGAAAAGGAAAAGCATACCGAATAAGAAGAGGTATCCGCTCGGAATGTAAAACGGCAATGTCAGGGCGATTATCAAACCGATTATTCCTACAAGGTAATTCTTCAACCCCTTCATTCTTCCACCCCGAAGAGTCCTGTTGGTTTGAATATCAACACGGCAATTATCAAAAGCATGACAACGAACTCAGCCCACCTTGCCCCAAGAAAAACGATCGTAGTTGCTAAGACATAGCCAACGATGAACGAAGCTACTATACTCCCCTTCACGCTACCGAGTCCTCCCAGGATGACTATTGCGAAAGCGAAAATCAGGGATTTTATCGCCGCAAAAGGATTGGCTGAGAATATCTGAGCGTAAAATATCCCGGCAAAGCCCGCTAAAATTGCTGAGATGAACATCGTAACCATGAAAATTCTTTCCACGTTTATGCCGATTAACATAGCTCCTTCGTAGTTTTGGGAAGCAGCATTGATCATCTTTCCTGTTCTCGTTTTGTTTATGAATATCTCAAGGATCACAAGAATTATTATCGAGCAGACAAAAGCTAAAATTCTTTTATACGTGACTGGGACATCGTATATTCTCACAACCCCTTTGACGAAGCTCGGCAAACTTACTCCGTGTTCTCCGTAGGTGAGCAGGATGATCTGCTCAAAAAGCAAGGCTAAAGCGAGTGTTACGATTATGACCATAACTTCGTGTTCTCTTATCGGGGCGAGCAAAAATCTATAGATTGCGACTGCCAAAACACCTATCAAAAGAACTCCGAGAACGACGGAGAGATAAAGGTTTAATCCGCTTTTGTAAAATGTTATCGCAAAATAAGCAGCCAAAACGAAAAACGTTCCATGGGCGAAGTTGAGAATCCTTGAGACTCCGAAAATGAGCGTGAAGCCCGATGAGACCAGAGCCCACATTCCACTTATAACTGCACCGTAGATAAGTATCCTGACAATGTCTTCAATCATACTTAATCACGACATTACAAAAAATAAAAAATTTTCGGAAATATTTTACAAAGTTAAATCTTCACTCAAGCCAAGGTGGCAATTTCAAGTCGCAAGTTGCAACGGTCTCCGGGTAAAGGATGCACTGCTTTCCGTCCTGCCACTGGCTAACCCAGTTCCTCACGTACTCGTCTCCCCAGACTAACGCGTGGTTCTTGTGGAATGCGACGTTTCTTGTGAGCTTAGCTGGATTTCCTGGCTTGAACTGCTCAAGGTATTTCACTACGACATCTGGGTCGAACGGATTCTCTTCTCCAGCTTTGTAAGCTGCTTCAACAGCCATCTTGTAGATGTAAACTGCATCGTAAGCTCCGTAGGCTTGGTGAGACTCAGGATAGTGTCCGTACTTCTCCTTGTAAGCCTCGACGAACTTCTTAGCCATCTCGGTTGGAGGAGCTGTAACTAAGACTCCACCATCAGCAAGGAATATGTAGTACTCAGCAGCTCCCTCCGTCTTTTCGTAGAACTTGTAGTCTATAGCAGCCAAGTCGTGTCCAGCTAAGAGGAACTTCGGCTGTAACTCAGCCCACTGCTTAACAAGGACATCGCCTGTTCCGGCTATAGCCAGTATTGGAATGACTAAATCTGCTCCCTTATCTTCAGCATCGATAAGGAGCTGCTCGTATTCGGTATAACCTCTTCCGACTTTCGCATCTCCAACGATCTCAATACCCCTCTCCTCAAGGAGTGGAGTTAGCTCTTTCATAACGAAGTCCGTCCAGATGTGCTCGTCTCTTATTATGTAGACCTTGTTAACCTCGTAACCTTTACTTCTAAGATAGTCGATCATTCCAGCTATGTCCCAAGCAAAAGTCGTTCCGTTGTTCTGACTTATCCTGAACCAGTACTTGTACTTCTCGTAGTTCTCAGCCACTCTCTTCGGATGTCCAGGAGATGAGGCATCAGCTAAGAACACGGTCTTGGTCTCAGCCATAACCTCCATCAATGTGTTCATGACTCCACTGCTGAAGCCACCGAGTATCATGTCCGCTTTCTCTACCTCAGCCAACCTTCTGAATTCGGATGCTGCGACATCTGGGTTGAGCTTGGTATCTCCAACGACGATCCTTATCGGCAATCCAAGAATGCCTCCCTGAGCGTTGATCTCCTCCGCTGCCAATCTTGCCGCTTTCTCCTCAGCCTGTCCTTCAGGTAAAGCCATCGGACCGATGACTCCTATAACTACCTCCTTCTTGCCACCAAACTTAGGAGCGGGAGTGGGAGTTGCTACCGGAGTCTCCTTCTTCTCTGGCGTTGGTGTCGGCGCTGGAGTTGGGGTTGGTTTTTTCTCCGCTGGCTGTGCACAGCCGAAGAGTAAAGCCGCTACAACCAGCAACAAAACGACCTTCCGCATCATCAGTAATAAAAAATCGTGGAAATACTTAAATATTTCGAAGGTATTAAGCTTTGTTTGATGAAGGTTATACTTGATGTTGAAAATGTAAAGAAAAAGTTCGGTGAACTTGTGGCTTTGGAAAATATTTCGTTCAGTGTACATGACAAAGAATGCCTTGGCATCATAGGACCGAACGGAGCTGGAAAGACGACGCTGTTCAACATAATTTCGGGGCATTTAAAGCCAACGGCTGGGGAAGTGTACTTCAACGGGGAGAGAATTACCGGACTGCGTCCGAGTAGGATAGCAAAGAAGGGTTTGGTTAGGACGTTTCAAATTCTAAAGGTCTTTCAGAATTTAACCGTCGAGGAGAATTTTAGGGCTGCGGGAATAGAGCCGAAAGTGGCGGAAAAGATAATGAAGGAACTCAATCTTCACGAAAGGAGAAACATTCTTGCGAAAAACCTTTCTCAGGGGGAGATGAGAAAGCTAAACATAGCCTTAGCTTTAGCAAAAAATCCGAAGGTTCTTCTGCTGGATGAGCCTTTTTCCGGACTGAGTCCGGCAGAATGCCAAGAGCTGCATTCAGTCATAGATCATCTGAAAGAAAAAGGTGTGACGCTGGTGATAATCGAGCACAAGCTGAAGGAGTTGTTCAACCACGCTGAGAGAGTGATAGTCCTCAATTACGGATACATTCTCTGCGAAGGTACTCCAGAAGAGATCGTGCAAGACGTTAGAGTTATAGAAGCTTACTTGGGTGTGGGAAATGTTGCTGGAAGTTAAGGATTTGAAAGCCTACTACGGAAAGGCACAAATCCTCCACGGAATAAACCTTGGAATTGATGATGGAGAATTCTTCGCTTTACTCGGACCGAACGGAGCTGGAAAGACAACGCTCATAAACTCTATCTGCGGTCTGGTGAAAACTGAAGGAAGAATCTCTTTTGAGGGAAAAGACATCTCAAAGCTGAAACCCTACGAAAGAATAAGGCTTGGAATAGGGGTTTGTCCGGAGGGGAGAAAGTTATTCCCCGACATGAGCGTTGAGGACAACTTGCTTTTAGCTTGCGAAGACGGATGCGAGGACAGATTGGAATTCGTCTACTCCCTCTTTCCGAGAATAAAGGAGCTGAGAAAAAATAAAGTGAAGAATATGAGCGGTGGAGAACAGCAAATGGTAGCGATAGGCAGAGCTTTGATGACCAATCCGAAGCTTTTGCTTTTGGACGAGCCTTCTATGGGGTTGGCTCCGATAGTTTTACTGAAGATAAGAGACGCTTTAATGAGGATAAAGGAGGAAACGAACATCTCGATTCTTATAGTTGAGCAGAACGTTCACCTTGCTTTGGAGCTTGCCGACAGGGTGGCGTTATTAATAAAAGGGGAAATTGTTAAAGAGGGTAGCGTTGATGAAATGAAGGATATTGAAAAGCACTACTTCGAGGTGTGAACATGCCGGTTACGTTGAGAGTGAGAGACATAATGAATAAGGATGTTACGAAGGTTTATGAGGATGAAAGCGTTCACGAAGCGACGAAGAAAATGGTCGAAAAGGGAGTGAAGTGCGCAGTGGTCGTGAACAACAAAGGGGAGCCTATAGGAGTTATTACTGAAGGAACAGTAACGAGAAAGGTCCTCTTAGCCTGCAAAGATCCGAGGGAGGTGAAAGTAAAGGATATAATGTCGAAGCCAATAATAACGATAAAGGCGGATGCGACGCTGAAAGAGGCTTCCGACGCTTTCTTAAAGTACGATGTGAAGCAGCTTTATGTAGAAGAAGACGGAAAGATCGTGGGGTTGCTTACGGAGCACAGAATTCTAAAAGCGATAAATGAGGTTATAATGACACTTTTGTCGATATAATTTAAATTCCCTTTGCGAATTTTTTCTCATGAAATTTTTTACCGACTGGGAAGGGCCTTGGATACTCAACGACATAGCCTACGAGCTTTGTTTGGCAATCTTCAACAACGGGGAGTTTTTCGAGAGAATTAGCCAGTACGACGACTATCTGATGATGTCTGGCAAAGGCTCCGCTGGAAGCACGCTAAAGCTTATCGCTCCCTTTCTCGTTGCCGCTGAACTTAAGAGGGAGGAGGTAGTAAAGATAAGCAGAGATTTAGCGAAGTTTGTTCCTCAAGCGGAGGAGGCTATGAGGTTTCTCTGCGAAAGGTATGAAGCTGTGGTAATTTCCACGAGCTACGAGGATTACTTAAAGGTGACTTCGGAAATGCTCGGAGTAAGAGGGAAAATACACGGAACTTCTTTCGACCCCGAGAAATACGAAATTGACGAGAGGTGGAAGAGATGGCTAATTGAAAAGGTGGACGAAATAGCTTCTCTGCCAGAAATAGATCCGACTGATCCTGACGAAAGGGCTGTGAAGTATTTGAACGATCTGTTCAAAGAGATAGAAAAGAGTCCGTTTAAGAGAGTGCTCGAAGACGTGAAAGTAGTAAATGCAGAGGAGAAGAGGAGGATTATGGAAAGTTACGGAGAGAGGAAAGTCGTAGCCATAGGAGACAGCATTTCGGACGTGGAAATGCTCAGGGCTGCGAGGGAGAAAGGTTTAGCCGTATCCTTTAACGGAAATAGATATGCCGTTAGAGAGGCAAACGTTATAGTAGTAAGCG
>NZ_WANY01000003.1:0-11329 GCF_015521575.1 Ferroglobus sp. | reverse complement strand
ATGTAATAATTGGTCCAAGGTGTTTTGGCCATTTATTTGATGAAATTTTCCAGTTTTTTGACAATCCAGACAATCTATTGCAACGTATTAAGGAACTATCTAAATTTGCTGAATGGTTAACGATGTAAATATCTAAGAGCGATCTCATTCATCCAAGTTATTTACAATTATTTCAACGAAAAATCGTTTCATATTTCTTCAGGTTATAACTCGAACGTTTTCGTTCGAATTTGATAAAAATTAAATTACCTTCTTCCGAGACTTTCTGGGGTGGTAGTTTGGAGCCAACAAGGGAGCTGTTGTGGGGAGTTAGCAAGCTCATAGTTTCAGCACACTACTTGGCTTTTCTCGTAGCTCTCGTAATATTTCTGCTCGGATGCTACAGGTGGCTAAAAATAATCTTGTCCGGAAGGAACGACGAGAGAAGGCTTGATAATTTGCCGAAGAGAGTGTGGTGGGTAATAAAAGATGGTCTCTTTTTTGTCAGGCTCGCTTTGAGAGAAGGACAAATGGGGCTAATGCACCTTCTCGTCTTATGGGGCTTCATAATTTTAACGATCGGAACGATTACACTCACGATAGCAGAAAGAGTCACTTCGGAGTTTTTCAGAGGGACTTTCTATTTAATCTTCGAGTTCACGATGGATTTAGCCGGGTTATTCTTAATCCTCGGTCTTGCGATAGCGACAGTGAACAGATACATTTTCAAGCCGAGTAGATTTCAAAAGCCTTGGAAATACGCTAAAGACGACGGAGCGATCCTCGCGTTGCTTATAATAATAGCTCTCCTCGGGTTTATCGTAGAGGCTTTGAGAATTTCTTCCGGACAACCTGCGTTCACAGCCTTTATCGGGGGAATTTTGGCAAACGTAATCCCTTACAGCTCTTCCGCCTATCAAGCGATGTGGATTGTCCACTCACTTCTTGCAATGCTTTTCATAGCAGCAATTCCGTACACTAAGCTCTTCCATGTTGTTGCAGCACCGCTGAACATCCTAACAAGGAGCGAGAGGAGAGGGGGAAGAGAGATACTCGACGAAGAGTACATGGGTGCTATAGAGGCGACGGACCTTCAATGGAGAGATCTGCTTTCGAGCATCGCTTGTATGAGGTGCGGAAGATGCCAAGACAACTGTCCGGCTTTTAACTCTGGAACTACTCTCTCGCCCATGTACCTCATGCAGAATTTGAGAAAAACCCTCAACGACACCTTCGACTTCTTCGGCAGAAAGAAGGAAGAAACGCTTTTACTCGACAGCGTAATTGACATGGATGCCGTTTGGGCTTGTACGACTTGCAAAGCTTGCATGGAGATGTGTCCGATTTACATCGAGCAGATGGAAATAATAGGAGAAGTTAGAAGAGGAGTTGTCGAAAGCGGAGAGGCTCCACCAGACGTGAGGGATATTCTGAACAACATTCAGAAGCAGAGGAACTTATGGGGAGAGGCGAAGTGGAAGAGAGATGCGTGGATGAAGGACATCGACGTTCCTAAAGCAAAAGAAACGGAATTCGAATGGCTTCTCTGGGTGGGGTGTCAAGTCTACGATGCAAAGGCTAAAGAAGTGGCTAAAAAGCTCGTGAGAATACTGAACGAGATAGGAGTAAGCTATGCGGTGCTTGGAAGGGAAGAGGGGTGCTGCGGAAACGAGGCGAGAAGACTCGGAGAAGAGGGGTTGTTCCAGCTGCTGAAAGAAGAAAACACGTCCACCTTTGAGAAGTATGGAGTTGAAAAACTAATAGCCGTCTCCCCCCACTGCTACAACACCTTCAGAAACGAGTACGAGATTAACACTAAATTCGTGCTCGAAGTTATCCTTGAAGCAATAAGGGATGGAAGGCTAAAGTTCAAGAAGGAGATAAACAAGAAGGTGACTTTCCACGATCCCTGCTACCTCGGAAGATGGAACGGAATCTACGATCTTCCGAGAGAAATCCTGAAAAGCATTCCGGGAATCGAACTCGTGGAAATGCCAAGGAACAGAGAAAGATCTTTCTGCTGCGGAGGTGGAGGTGGAAATCTCGTGAGAGAATACCCCGGAGAAGATAGACCAAACAACATAAGGGCGAGGGAGGCAGCAGAAACTGGAGCTGAGATACTGGCTGTGGCTTGCCCGTTCTGTGCGATAATGCTTGAGGACGGAGTTAAAACGCAGAAACTTGACGACAGAATTGAAGTTAAGGATGTGATCGAACTCGTCTACGAAGCAGCCTTCGATTAAGTTTTTATCCCAATTTTTAGCAAATTTTTTCCGTGAAATTAAAGGGTGACGCAAGAGAGATCTACAAAAAAATTGTAAACTATCTGAAAACTGAAGCGAAGGTGAAAGAGGCAGAAGAGGAGTTGAAAAAGTTCGATTTAGTCTCCGATAGAAGGGAAATACTGAAAAGGCAAAAATTCGTGAGAGATCTGATGGAAAAAGCTCGGAAGATTAGCTTCGAAGAGTTGACGAAACTCAGTTACTTCGAATTCAAGAAGAGATTTTTCGAAGACCGATGCTACATCGCTAAAGATGAAGAGGAGTACGAAAAGGCTCTAAAAATAGGGGTTTGCGAAGTTCGTTTCTCCCCAGCTCCTTTTACTCTCCTCTTAAATCACGACATTGAAGCTGAGCCGAAAATAGAGCATCTCGCACCCGAAATTTTCGTCGTACCTCTTCTTCAAAATCTACATTCTTTGAAGCTGCTTTCGGAAATTGAAAAGAGGGTGGAGGGAAAGGAGGAAGTGGCTAAAATTCTCGAAGAAGTTGAAAGGGTTAAAGAGCTGTACGAAAGAGTTAGGGAAGTTGAAGAGTTGGAAACGGCTGTTCACGAAATTCTCGTTCAGCTTAACGAAAGAATAGAGGAAAGGCTTGAAAACGTAAAGATAACTCTAAGTGGAAAGGAAATTCTATCTCTCGCCGAGAAAGCTTTCGAAAAAATAAGGGACGTGATAGAGGAGGAAGTGAAAGCTGCCGAGGAAAAAATCTACGAAAAATTTGGAATCTACGAAAACGTGTTTACGATCAGCTACCCTATCGAAGTAAACGAGGAGAAGTTGAGGGAATTGAAGAAAAAGCTTGAAGAGAAACATGCGATCGATTTTTACCTCGCATGTAGGAGGATCGTTGAAAGGTACGACCTAAAGAGTTTGAATGAGAAAATAAGAAAGTACCGATCGCTGGCACTCTACAAAGCTCTTCAGGATTTCGCCTTTCCGGAAATAGGTGAGGAGCTTAGAATATTCAGAGGAAGAAACCTGTTCATAGACAATCCTCAGCCGATAGATTACTACTTAGATGAGAGAAACAGAATTGCAATACTAACTGGAGCTAACAGCGGAGGAAAAACATCGTTGCTTGAGCTCGTTTGCCAAATTGTGATACTGGCTCACATGGGTTTGCCGGTTAATGCAGAGAGAGCGGAAATACGGGTTTTCGATGAGCTTTTCTTTTTCAAGAGAAAGAAAATGAGTTACGGAAGCGGAGCGTTTGAAAACACGATAAAGGCTTTTGCCAGAGCAATTTCGAGTAAAGGCAGAAAGTTAATTCTCGTAGACGAGTTCGAAGCGATAACAGAGCCGGGTGCGGCGGTTAAAATTCTGAAGAAGATCCTCGAACTCATTCACTCCGCCGGGGACTATGCGATCGTCGTATCTCATCTTGGCGAGGAGCTTTCGAAGCTTGATTTCGTGAGAGTAGACGGAATTGAAGCCGTTGGTTTGGATGAGAACTTCAGATTAATCGTGAACAGACAACCGGTCTTCGGAAAAATAGGAAAAAGCACTCCCGAGCTGATAGTTGAAAAGCTCAGAAGAACATCGAAAGGAAGAGAAAAGGAAGTATACGAGAAGATTGCGGAGGCTTTTTATGATATTCGTCGATGACAGAGAACCGGAAAAAGTTTTCAGAATGCTCGAAGAAGCTGGAGTCGAGTATAAAGTTAGAAGGCTCGAAGTTGGAGACTTCCTTGTCGTTCACGAAAGTCACGAAGTAGCTATCGAAAGAAAAGCTGCCGAAGACTTCGTAAACTCAACGATCGATGGTAGAATTTTTAGGCAGCACTACTTACTCTCCTCAAGGTACAACCTGAGCTTTATATTTATAATCGGCTCGATTGAAGACGTTCTCGCAAGGAGGGAGATTAGGAGAGAGGCAGTTATAGGAGCTTTAATATCTCTGGCTGTGAAAAAAGAAAAGGGGCAGGTAGTTCCAATAGTTTTCGAGAACGAATTCGATTCCATCCTCGCTTTGAAGTATATAGATTCGAAGATTAGAAAAGGAGAGCTGAGAGCTTTTCCGAAAGTGAAGGCTAAAGAAGATTATCAAGTAGCGATGCTAACGGCAATTCCCGGGATTGGTGAGGAGAGAGCGAAAAAACTTCTTAAAAAATTCGGAAGCTTGCAGAGAATCGCCAACGCCTCCCTTTACGAACTCATGAGAGTTGAAGGCATAGGGGAAAAGTACGCGAGAAGAATTTACGATGCTTTTAGAGGGAGAAAAATAAGGTAGAAGTTACGGAACCCATTCCGGTTTAACGCCCCAAGCTATGTCGAAAACCATCGGAAGCAAAAGGTAGCTGAGGACAGTCACGAGAACTATGCCGATAACGTTCAGCAGCAAACCGTTTCTCACCATTTGGGGAACCGTCACATAACCTGTTCCGAAGACTATTGCATTCGGCGGCGTGGCTACCGGAAGCATGAAGGCAAAGCTCGCTGCTATCGTCGCAGGAATCATGAGCGCCCTCGGATCTTCACCCATAGCCAATGCGAATCCAGCCATTATGGGCATCATCAGAGTTGCTATCGCAGTGTTTGACGTCATTTCGGTGAGAAATATCACAAGCGTTACCACTGCAAGAATTACAAGAATCGTTGGTGCACCTTTTAAAAATAAAAGTTGCTCAGCCATCCAGCTTGCAAGTCCAGAGGATGTGAAAGCCTTACTCAACGCTATTCCACCTCCAAAGAGGAGTAGGATGCCCCAAGGAATGTCCTTAGCCTGATCCCAGTCGAGGGCGAACTCTCCTCGTTTTAAGTCCACCGGAATCAGGAAGAGAGCTATTGCAGCCACCATCGCTATGACGTAATCGTTTACGAAAGGAAGATAGGTCGATATTCCGGGAATTATCACTCCTGCTATGTTCTTCGGTTTACTGTTAATCCATGCGAGAGCGGTGAGAACAAAAACGGTAAGAACGATCTTTTCTCCTCTACTCCACGCACCGAGCTTTTCCAGCTCTTTCCTAATTAGCTCCCTTCCTCCGGGGATTTCGCTAATTTCCGGTTTGTTCAGGAAATATACAAGGACGATCCATGTTAAGAGAAGCATTATCGCAGACACGGGAATCCCTACAAAAAGCCAGTCCACAAAAGTTACCTCGGGGGCATTCGGGAAGAGCTTTGGAAGAGTTCCTACGAAAACCGCGTTAGGCGGAGTCCCTATTATCGTCGCAACTCCCCCTATCGATGCTGCATAGGCTATTCCGAGCATTAAAGCAGTACCAAACTTAAATCTGCCAGCTCTGAAGTCAACGTCTTTCAGCTCTCCCTTTTTCTTCAGCTCCTCTCCAACTTTCGCAATGTGCAAAATTATCGATAGACCGATCGGCATCATCATCATCGTCGTAGCGGTATTGGAAATCCACATGCTGAGGAAGGCTGTCGCCACCATAAATCCGAGAATAATCCTCTTTGGGCTCGTGCCTATCGCATTAACTATTATCAATGCAAGCCTCCTGTGGAGGTTCCACTTCATCATAGCCGCTGCGATCATGAAACCTCCCATGAAGAGGAAGATTACTTTCGAAGCGTAATTTGGAGCGACTTCGTTTATCTTGCTAACACCAAGAACTGGCAGGACGACTAAGGGGAGCAAAGCTGTAGCTGGTAGTGGAATAGCTTCTCCGATCCACCACACAGCCATTAGGATTGTCAAAGCGGTGACGCTTTTCATGTCGTTGGCTTTCTTCACAACTTTCTCGTAATTCTCTGGACTTCTCTCTTTGAGGTAAGAGAGAGCTGCTCCAACGTCCTTTACCTTCTTTATCTTGCCCCCTTCGACTTCTGCATATCCAAGCTTCCCAATCTCCGAAACCAGATCCTCCGGAAGTTTGGAGTTTTTCAGTGCCGACTCTACAAACGTAGCGGGAGTTGGCATGATGATCACAGATAAGAATAGCAGAATTCCAAGGAACAATGAGACTTTTTGCCTTTTAGTGTACCTATGCTTGATTTCGTGCTTCTGAGTTAAGACGTCTCCTATTCCTCCCTCTTCCAAATCCCTCTCAGCCTTTTCCTCAAAACCCATGGAGACTTCTTTCCGGGACTTTATTTAAATTGTTTGCTTTAATAAAATTAACTAATAATTATTTGAAATAGAGAGCTAAGATAAAGCTTACGGAATCAACCCTCCACGACGAGCGGCACGATTTTTCTTTCCTTGACCTTCACCAACCCCCTATTACTAATTTTCAACTCTGGCAAAGTCACGAAAGTTAGGAAGTAGAGTACATTCAGGGGATTTTCGAATTCAAAGCCATCTCTCTTTAAAACTTCGTTCAGTTTTTCAAGCTTGCGAACGACATCGCCAACATCGTTACTCATAACCCCTCCGTAGGGTAACTTCAATTCCACGGTGGTTTTTCCGGAATAGATAATTCCTCCGCCCAATTTTATGAGGTCGTTTGTAGTCTTAACGATCTCATCGTAATCTCTGCCCATCGTTAAAATATTGTACTCGTCGAAGTTGAAAGTCGAAGAGACTACTCCCTCCATCTCAAGGTTTTCGATAAAACCGATAACTACTCTGTTGCCTCTAAATCTATCAACAAGAACGACCTTGCAGAAGTCCTCCACCTCTCCATCCTTCACCTCCACCTCTTTTACGACCTCCTTCGTCACGCTTTCGGTAACGAGGCGCATCATCCTGATTTTAACGTTTCCATCAGCGTTAATCTTCAAATCTTCTCTCTCGATCTTCTCGACGTTCATCACGGTGTAGGGTTCGTCTTCTGTCCTCGCCTCTTTCGGAATCTTTCCACCGACGAAGACCTTTGCTACTTCAAACTTTTCAAAGTTCTTCAGCAAAACTATATCAGCATACCTTGGAGGAGCTATCACGCCGAGATCCCTCTCCATTCCGTAGTATTTTGCCGGATTTACAGTAATCATCCTCAGTACTTCCATCGGATCCAAGCCGAGTTCAACAGCCTTTCTCGCTATTGAATCCATGTAGCCTTCCACGAGTTTCTTTGGATCGACACCGTCTGATACAAGGGAAATCCAAGATTTATCAACGTTTTTTACCTCCCTAATTATGCTCAGATCGCTCCTTATCGATCCCTCCCTGACCATTAGATGCAAGCCGCTCTTAAGCTTCTCCAGAGCCTCTTCTGGGATTATTGCCTCGTGGCAGGAACTTGCGATAGTTGAATAGGCTTGTAATTTATTTCTCTTAGCTCCGGCGGTGTGTCCGAGGATTACAAGGTTCTTTTCCATGGCGAAATCGATCTTTTTCAGAATCTGCTCGTCTAATGCGATAACTCCGCTCCAAGATAGAACTTCACCCATTCCGACCAAAAGCTCTCCGGCTATTTTGGCGAGTTCCTCATAGCTCAGCTCAAAGTTCACATCTTCAACAGCTGGGTCTTGGGGGAATATGTAAGGGATATTTATATAGATCCTCGCCGGGCATTCCTTCGCCCACTTGACGAAGAGCTTGAATCCTTCTACTCCCAGAGCATTCAAAGCTGCATCGCACTCGGAAAACATCGTCGTCGTTCCGTGCTTAACTGCCAAGCTTGAATACTCTGGGAGGGTCAAGTAAAAGTCCGGATGCGCATGAGCGTCGATGAAGCCGGGAACTGCATAAAGCCCTTTTGCGTCAAAAACTTCGTAAGCTTCAACTTTTTCACCCACAAGAGCTATCCTATCACCCTTAACTGCAATACTTCCTTCATAAATTTCTCCGGTTACAACATCCACAATGTTGCAGTTTTCAATTAGAAGATCCGCTTTTTCTCTTCCCATCGCAACACTTATCAGATTTCGATAAACTTGGGAGAGCTTGCTTCCGATCATGCCAACACCCTCCAGAAATTGCTGCGAAAAAATATAGAAATTTCGAATTTTTCAGAAATTCACTTTACAAACCTTTATAAATTATTAATTCTTAACTTTATGGATGATAGTTAAAACCGCCTGCGAGCTTTGCGCATGGAGCTGCGGAATGGATGTGGAAGTCGAAAAAGGAAGAATAACGAGAGTTAAGGGAATGAAAGAGCACCCCCTCAATTTTGGAAGACTTTGTCCAAAAGGAAGCGTTGCTCCCGATTACATCTACTCCAGAGAGAGAATCACGTATCCAATGGTTAAGGAGGGAAACAAGTTGAAGAAAGTCGACTGGGATTACGCTATGGAACTCGTGACCGAAAATTTGAAGGAGGTAAGAGAGGAAAACCCGAAGTACTTCGCCACGATAATCGGAATGCCAATTCTTCTTGGCGGTTCATCTACTGTTGGTTTTATAAGAAGGTTCATGGACGTCTACGGCACACCGAACTGCTTCTCTCCGGAAAGCATGTGTTACAGGCATCAGATCATAGGTTACATTCTCACCATCGGAAAGTTCAACGTAGCTGAGGTGGATAACGCTAATTGCATAATCGTCTGGGCTCACAATCCTCATGCTTCAAAACCCCCCTTAGCTTGGAGAATAGAGAAAGCCAAAGAAAGAGGAGCGAAGCTTATAGTGATTGATCCGAGAAAAACCAAGGTTGCGAAGATTGCCGACATACATGCCGCTGTTAGACCCGGCAGCGACATCTACTTAGCTTTAGGGTTGATGAAAGTTATTATTGAAGAAGAGCTTTACGACAAAGAATTCGTCTCAAATTACTGCGTTGGCTTTGAAGAGTTGAAAAATCACGTAGCAAAGTATTCTTTAGAGGAAATAGCGGAAAAAACCTGGGTTGATGTAGAAACGATTATCGAGATAGCAAGAACATTCGCAACAACAAAGCCGGCATGTATAGTTCAAGGGGTAAACGCCTTGGATCAGGTTCCGACCGGTGTGCAGAATTCAAGAAGTGTAGCTATCCTCCACGCTTTAACTGGGAACATCGACGTAAAAGGGGGATTCGTTAGAGCTGCAAGAGTTCACACAAGAAATCTCAGGCTCGTGGAAATGCTAAATGATGTCCCCCTCGGAATAAAGGAGCATCCCCTATTCTACCAAGTCTGGGAAACTCATCTTGGCGAAGGGCAGGGGATGTACTTATACGATGCTGTTCTCGAAGGAAAGCCGTATCCGATTAAAAGCATTTTTGTTGCCGGCTCAAATCCTGCTCTAACCTGGCCAAACTCGAATAAAGTCGTGGAGATGCTGAAGAAGGTGGAATTTCTGGCGGTTATGGATATGTTCATGACGGAAACAGCAAAATATGCAGATGTTTTCTTACCTGCCGCCTCTTTCCTCGAAAGGTACGAACTTGTCGACTACTACAGCGTGATATTCGGAATCCCCTACATGATGCTGAGGAAGAAAGTTATCGAGCCTCTCGGAGAAGCGAAAAGTGACGTCGAGTTCTGGCTTGAACTTGCAAAGAAGATGGGATTCAAGAATTACTTCCCATGGAAGAATGTTGAAGAAGTTCTGAATTACGTTTTAGAACCCACCGGCTACTCCTTCGAAGATCTGAACGAAAAATACCCTTCGGGAGTTTGGACTGGAGAAGTGAAGTACGAGGAGTACAAGAAGAGGGGATTCAAGACTCCAAGTAAAAAAGTGGAAATTTACTCGGAAACTCTGAAAAACCTTGGCTACGACCCGATTCCAACACCAAAAGAGCCGAGCGAGAGTCCGTACAGCGAAAAAGTCAAAGAATACCCATTGATTTTAACAACCGGTGCAAGAGATGTCTACTACACCCACTCTCAAATGAGAAACGTGGAAAAGATGCGGAAAATTCTTCCGGAAGCTTACGTTGAGATAAATCCGAAGACGGCTGAGAAATTCGGAGTGAAAGATGGAGACAAGGTTATCGTCAGGACTGAAAGGGGAAGCATAATCGTTAGAGCTAAGGTTACCGAGGACATTGCACCCGGGGTTATTAACATCCCTCACGGCTGGAGCGAAGGAAACGTGAATGTTCTAACTTCAAACAAACCCGGAGATCCAATTTCCGGATGTCCGGAGCTAAAAGCACTGCTCGCGAGGAAGGAATGATGTTCAAAGCGTTGATTTTCGATTTCGAAGGAACTCTCGTTAATTTCGCTTGGGATTTAGACAAGGCTGTGAAAGAGGCAAAGAGCGTTCTTGAAGAGAGGGGAGTTAAGATCGAGAGTGACAACTATGCCGAAATATATAACTTCGTAGCATCATTTTATCCATCCTTAATTTCTCTGATCGACCGAATATACGACAAATACGATTTACAGGCTCTTGAGAAGTGGAAGCTTAAGGAAGGTGTTAAGGAAGTTCTCGAAAAGATAGGAGTTAAAAAGGCGATAGTTTCCAACATAAGCAAAGACGTTTTGAGAGATGCGTTGGAGAGATTTCACATAGGCAGCTGCTTCGAAGTGGTTATAGGAAGAAGAGACGTCCCTCTTTTGAAGCCATCGCCAGTAGGGATATTCAAAGCAATTGAATCTCTTAAAACCAATAAAAAGGATGTTCTCTTCGTAGGGGACAGCAGATCAGATGTGGAAGCTTGTAAAAAAGCCGGAATTAAAATTGCTGTCTTGGAAGGAGAAAATAAACTTTCGGAGCTCGACGCTGATTACAAGTTGAACTCCTTTTCCGATATACTTTCCCTGCCCATCCAAGGTTTGTAAAGGTCGTTCTCCACCCCAAGAAGGTCGAGAGCTCTCCCCACCGTGTGATTTACGATGTCGTCCAAACTCCTCGGTTTCGAGTAAAAAGCCGGAACGGGAGGATAGATTACAGCTCCTAAATCCGAAAGCTTGGCGAGCATTCTCAAATGACCAGAGTGGAGCGGGGTCTCCCTCACAACGAGGACGAGTTTTCTTTTCTCTTTCAAAGTCACGTCCGCAGCCCTGATTATCAAGTTGTAACTGAAGCTGTTCGCTATAGCTGAAGCAGTTTTGATCGAACAAGGAATTACGATCATGCCGTCGTGCTTGAAACTTCCGCTTGCGATCGGAGCCGTGAAATCCATGTAGTCGTAGCAGAAATCTGCCAATCCTTCAACGTAATCTACGCTGTATTCCGTCTCTATCTCTATGTTCTCCTTAGCAGCAGGAGAAATTATGAGATGCGTTTCCACATCCGTTTTATTTAAGTATTCGAGGAGTCTTATTCCGTAAATCTGCCCGGATGCTCCGGTT
>NZ_WANY01000002.1:0-13624 GCF_015521575.1 Ferroglobus sp. | reverse complement strand
TGCAAGCATCCAATTAAAAATCCGAGAACAGCTCCTGAAATCTCGATAAACCTCAACTCCTTTCCCGCCACTTGCTTTATAAATTTTTCAGCTTCTTCAGAGGAAAAGTCTTCAACCTTCCTCTTCACGATTTCCCTCAGCTCGACGTTTTTTGCTATTGTGTCCGAAAGGTATTCAACTCCGGTGTCGATAACCTTTGAGAGGTAATCTGTGAGCCTGTCCAGTATTCCGTAACTTTCGAGAAAAGATAAATAGCTCTTCTTGTTTCTCAAACTTCTTTTCAAAGCGTTTCTAATAAGCTCTTTAAAATCCTCTTCCGTTACGAAATTTTCAAGTCCCTCAACTATTGCTTTCGCTATTTCGTTCGCTCTTGAGGGTATCAATCCCTGAATTTCAAGAAAAAGAACTTTTTTAGGCTCTTTTGGGTGGAAAAGCAGTTTAACCGCTACGAAATTCGTAAAGTAGCCGATAAAAGCTCCGAGAATTGGAGGAATAAAAAATATTGTGAAGTCCATCAGAATATCTGAGGAGCTCTGTACTCTCCAAAAACTTCTCTCAAAGCGTCGGTCATTTCTCCGAGTGTGGCTTTAGCTCTAACAGCCTCTAAGAAGTACGGCATTAAGTTCTCGTCTGGATTCTCCGCGGCTTTCTTCAACTTTTCGAGAGCCTCTTCTACTTTCCTCTTGTCTCTGTTCTTCCTGAACTTCTTTAACCTCTCTATCTGCTTTCTAACGACACTCTCATCAACTCTGAGAATCTCCACCTGAATGTCCTCTTCGATCTTGTACTTGTTCACGCCTACGACTACAAGCTCTCCGTTGTCTATGGCTTTTTGCTTTTCGTAAGCGGATTTTTGTATTTCCCTCTGGATGTAACCGCTTTCAATGGCTTTCACGACTCCACCCATTTCGTCTATCTTCTCAATGTACTTCATAGCCTCCTCCTCTATCTTGTCCGTAAGCCATTCAACGTAATATGCACCTCCCAGCGGATCTATCACGTCAGCAACTCCGCTTTCCTCGGCTATTATCTGCTGCGTTCTCAGAGCTATTCTCACAGACTTCTCGGTAGGCAAGCTTAAAGCTTCGTCGTAGCTGTTCGTATGCAAGCTCTGGCATCCTCCCAACACAGCTGCCAAAGCTTGCAGGGTAACTCTGACTATGTTGTTCTCCGGTTGCTGAGCAGTTAGAGTGCAACCTGCTGTTTGCACGTGGAAACGAAGCATCATCGATCTTGGATTCTTTGCGTTAAATCTCTCCCTCATTATTCTCGCCCAAAGCCTTCTTGCTGCTCTAAATTTAGCGACTTCCTCAAGCAGGTTATTTCCGGCGGCGAAGAAGAAGCTTAAACGAGGAGCAAATTCGTCAACATCCATTCCTCTGTCTATAACCCTCTGAACGTACTCTATTCCATTTGCCAAGGTGAAGGCAACTTCTTGTACTGGAGTTGCTCCTGCCTCTTCCATGTGGTAGCCTGAGATGCTGATGGAATTCCATTTCGGCACCTCCTTAGCGCAGTACATTATTATGTCAGTCGCAAGTCTTAAACTCGGCTCCGGCGGGAAGATGTAGGTACCTCTTGCTATGTACTCTTTGAGCATGTCGTTTTGAACCGTTCCTCTCAACTGCTCCTTGCTAACCCCTTGCATTTCAGCCACCACTATGTACATGCTGAGAATTTGAGCGGCTGTGGAGTTTATTGTCATGGATGTCGAGACCTTATCCAGCGGAATCCCGTCGAAAAGTATCTGCATGTCCTCTATAGTGTCTATGGCAACACCTACCTTTCCAACCTCTCCCAGAGCCATCGGATGGTCGGAGTCGTATCCTATCTGAGTTGGCAGATCGAAAGCGACGCTCAATCCGGTTTGCCCCTGAGAGAGTAGGTATTTGTACCTCTTGTTAGTTTCCTCAGCAGTTCCAAATCCGGCGTACTGTCTCATCGTCCATACTCTTCCTCTATACATCGTGGGATATACTCCTCTTGTGAAGGGATAAACGCCGGGATATCCAAGCTTCTTTTCGTAGTCTATATCAACATCCTCTGGAGTGTAAACCCTGTCCACAACGAAGCCTGAAGCAGTTTTAAATTCCTTCTTTCTTTCTGGAGCTTTTTGGAGGAGGGGTTTTACGTATTTCTCCTCCCACTCTCTCTTATTCATACGAAACACCCCCTCAACCGATAACTACAAGAGTCTGCCCGGCATTAACTCTATCTCCTTCCTTTACTCTTACCTCCTTAACCACTCCCGAAAAAGGAGAAGTTACTTCGTTTTCCATCTTCATCGCTTCGAGGATTAAAACCGGCTGTCCGCTTTTAACTTCTTCCCCTTCTTTAACGAGAACTTTGACTATCGTTCCGGACATTTCAGCCTTTATCTCTTTCCCTTCAACGACAGTTTTCTCAACCTTTGGAACTTCTTTTACTTCAACCTCAGCAGAAGGTACTTTTGCTTCCTTAACGATTCTTTTGAACTCTTCTTCGAGGATCTCTATCACAGCTTTCTTACCGTTCACGCTGACTTCAAACTTCATCGGAGAGATTTCACTAACTTCAACTTCGTACTCGTTATCGTTAACCTTTATTTTATACTTCATGGCATCACCCTCGAAAGGATTTTCCAGTAGCTAACCTCTCTCCTTATCTCAATCGGTCTTTCCGCTGTGTCTTTCAAATACTTGTGGATGGCAGCTATTGCGGCAGCAAACTCTTCGGGACTCATAAAACCACCTCACAAGGGAATGTTTCCGTGCTTCTTGGGAGGAAGCTTCTCTCTTTTCGTCTCCAAAATTCTCAAAGCCGAGATTATCTTAACCCTCGTGTACTTCGGATCGATCACGTCATCGATGTAGCCACGAGAAGCAGCTCTATATGGGTTTGCGAATTTTTCTCTGTACTCTCTTATCTTCTCCTGTTTTGCCTTTTCCGGATCTTCTGCAGCAGCTATTTCTTTCCTGAAAACTATTTCAGCAGCTCCTTCCGGACCCATAACTGCTATCTCGGCTGTCGGGTAAGCGAAAACGAAATCAGCTCCAAGGTGCTTACTTCCCATAGCCAAGTACGCTCCACCGTAGGCTTTTCTAAGTATTATCGTGACCAAAGGCACAGTCGCTTCGCTATAAGCGTAAAGCACCTTTGCTCCGTGCCTTATAATTCCCATGTACTCTTGCTGAACTCCCGGCAAATAGCCAGGGACGTCCACGAAAGTTACAACCGGTATGTTGAAGCAATCGCAAAATCTAACGAATCTCGCTATTTTATCGCTGCTGTCAACATCGAGCGTTCCAGCGTAATATTTCGGATTGTTCGCAACGATGCCAACGGTCTTACCGTCTATTCTTGCAAAGCCAACGACTGCGTTGGGGGCGAAAAATGGGTGAATTTCGAAAAACTCTCCCTCGTCGACAACAGCCCTTATAACGTCTCTAACGTCGTAGGGCTTCATGGGGTCGTCGGGAATTATCTCGCTAATTTCTGGGGTCAATCTCGCTGGATCGTCGTTTGTTTTCACTACTGGCGGATCTTCAAGGTTGTTTAGAGGTAAGTAACTTACAAGCTTTCTTACGAGCATTAAAGCCTCTTCATCGTTTTCCGCAACCAAGTGACAATTTCCACTCTTCATCGCGTGAGCTTCCCAACCTCCAAGCTGTTGGGGGGTAACGTCTTCTCCGGTAACCTCTTTTATAACTTTGGGACCGGTTATGAACATGTAGCAGGAGGCGTTTTTCGTCATTATTATAAAGTCGCCTATAGCTGGAGAATAAACAGCTCCTCCGGCGCATGGACCCATTATCACGCTGATCTGCGGAATTACCCCGCTGTAAATCGTATTTCTGTAAAAGATGTCTCCGTAGCCTTTTAAAGCGTCGACACCTTCTTGAATCCTCGCTCCGCCGGAATCGTTTAGGCCAATAACCGGAATTCCAACTTTTGCAGCGAAGTCAAGAAGGTAAGCGATCTTCATTCCATGCATTTCACCAAGGCTTCCACCCATTACCGTGAAATCCTGAGCAAAAACAGCCACGGGTCTTCCGTCGATTGTTCCGTATCCCGTGATAACTCCGTCAGCCGGTAAATACATCTTGTCCAATCCGAAATCTGTGTTTCTCTTCTCAACGAAGGGATTTATCTCGACAAAACTTCCGGGATCCAAAAGAAGGTCGATTCTTTCTCTTGCGGTAAGCTTGCCTTGTTCGTGCTGCTTTTTTATCCTTTCATCTCCACCCATTTGTTTTATCCTTTCCTTCCTCTTGTAGAGATCCTCAATTAACTCTTTCCTCAAGGTCATCCCTCCACAAACTCAAGCAAAACTCCCTTGGTGCTTTTAGGATGAACGAAGGCTATTTTCTTTCCTCCCGCACCAATTCTTGGCTTCTCATCGATGAGCTGAAGTCCATTGTTTTTCGCATTCTCCAAAGCTTTTTCGATGTTCTCGACGTTTATCGCTATGTGGTGAATTCCCTCTCCTCTCTTTTCTATGAACTTAGCCACAGCGCTGTCCTCAGAAGTAGCCTCTATGAGCTCTATCTTGCTCTCTCCAACCGGAAGCATCGCAACCCTTACTTTCTGATCTTCAATCTCTTCTATCCCTTTGACCTCAAATCCAAGCTTTTTGTATAGCTCAATAGCTTCCTCAAGGTTTTTTACAGCAACACCAATATGATCTATCTTTTTAATCACGTTACCACCTTCCTTTCAAGCTTTTTGACGTTCTCCTTAATGAAATCGATAATTTCGTAAAGGGGGGTTCCGGGACCAAAAACCTTAGCCACTCCAATAGATTGAAGCTTCGGAACGTCTTCCTTGGGAATTATCCCTCCAACAAGAACGAGAACGTCTTTGTTTGGCTCTAAACCCCTCTTTTTTAACTCTTCCATGACTAAAGGGATAAGCTCAAGATGTGCTCCGCTAAGAATACTCAGTCCAACTACATCTACATCCTCTTGTAAAGCCGTCTCTGCAATCTCAGCTGGAGTTCTTCTGATTCCGGTGTAGATGACTTCAAAACCAGCATCTCTTAAAGCTCTCGCAACGACTTTTGCTCCTCTGTCGTGACCGTCTAATCCCGGTTTTGCGATAAGAACCCTAATTTTGCGTTCCATTAAACTCACCCCGTTAATTGCGATTAAAAGGAAATTTGCGGAAGTTAATATATCCTTTTCGAAAATTTGTATCTCGATTAAACTTCAGATCCCCCTTAGCGTCGAATTTAGCTTGCTAATAGCAAGTGTTTTATTAAGCTTTGCAAAACTCATCAGAGGGCTCGTGGGGTAGCGGACATCCTCGGGGGCTTCGGACCCCCGGACCCGGGTTCAACTCCCGGCGAGCCCGCATTTTTATAAATAACAAGACTTGACGTCTTAGGCTGGACGATAATTGCTAAACCACAATTATCCGAAGAATCTTTTACTCCTGTATTCTTCCACGAGTTTTTCAATCTTTTCGAAACTTTCTTTTTTCATCTCTTCAATAGCCTCTTTCAAAATTTTCTCAAGTTCTCTCGCATGGATCATAGCCAAGTCCTCGAAAACTTCCATTTCAACTCTTTCTGGAGGTATAACTGGAATTCCGTTTTCTTTGAGAACATCGTAGGCGACATGGGAAAGTCCAGAGGCGAACACGACCTTAACTCTCTTTTTAGCAAGGATTTCTGCGGTGCTTTTTCCACCTCCGCCAGATTCGAGGATTAAAATTACGTCTCCTTCTTCAATTCCGAACTCTTTCTCGACTCTCTCTATCTCATCCTTTGTAAACTTTCTCAAAACTTTTACAACTTTCCACCCCTCCATTCCGAGTTTTCTGATTCTTTTCAGCTCCTCTATTTTCTCTTTTAATTTTGAGATTTCCTCGTCCTTCCTTCTTATCTCTTTTCTGAGCTCGGCAATTTCGCTTTGTAAAGATTTGTAGACGTTCTCCCTTCTTATTTTTTCATACTGCTCGCTTGAGATTGTGTAGAGCTTCATCTGGAGTCTCTCGACCTCTCTCTTCAGCTCCTCTATCTTCTCCCTGAGCATTTTATTCTCTTCCACGAGTTCCTGAATCTTTTTGTCTCTCTTTCTGATTTCCTCTAAACTTACCGTACTTTCCTCTTTTTGCCTGACTTTTGCCTCCTTTCTTTCAAGGATAGATTGAAGAGTAAGCCCCTTGATTATACCGGCTTTCACCATCTCGACGTCGTATCCAGCCGGAACTCGCTTTTCGATGTTCTCAAGTTTGTTCTTATAATGCCTGTAAGCCTCCATAGCAGCTGCCAACGCATCCCTCTCGTGATCGTTCTCGCATTTGTAGTTGTTAACGAGGGCGAGTTTCCTTTTTATGCTTATATCGTCCTTTGGCGTGTACAGCGTGGCTTGAAAGGCTTTTTTAACTTTCAAAACGAAGTCCGGAGGAGTTTTTTTGTCTGTTGCAATCAAAACGGGATGACCAAAAGACAACACGTGCTCTATGAGCCTCGGTAAGTTCATATCCTTCCCGCTTCTAACATCGAGGATTTCACCTTTAAGATTTAGGATTGCAACAGCTGTTGTCGTTCCGGGGTCAACTCCTACTATCAGGTACTCCTTAACTTTGCTTAGCGGAACGAACTCAAGTTTTTCCTTTTCCACAGCCGTTACCGTGACTCTTACATCCCTCGTTCTGAAGGGTCTAATAGGGACCTCCTCTCTCGGAGCGTTAACGACGAATTTTCCGCTGCTAATTCCCCCGTATCCGTGTTTTACTTCCTCTCTATACTTTAACCCAGCACTATCGAGGATCTCTTTTATTTCTCTGAAATAGTAGCGAACTATGTCGTGAATTCTTCTCCTGTACTTGTTCTGCCTCCATCCACCTTTTCCGGGGCTTCTATTTCTTGAAACTACTATTACCGTTTCGTCTTTAAAAGCTGAGACGATTTCCCCTATTCCAAGAGTGACGAGATAAGCACAAGCTTTAGCTTCGTCGAAGGGATTTCTTGCGTTTATCTTCAAGCCAAATCTTGCTGCCAACCTTGGTAGAGGTTCTTTACCAGCCACTTGAACGAGCTTGGTAGAAGGGGGAAAAGCGTGAAGGAAATTGAGAAGATCGTTTTTGTTTTCAAACAGCTCACTTATGTTATCTATCGCAACGTAATCTGGACTTTCTTTTCTTATTATCCTCAGGAGTTTGCTTTTCGAAACAGCTTTTTTCTCCTCCCCATCTTCGGAGATGTACACTAAAGCGAACTCATCTGGGTTTCTCTTGATTATATCCACACCAAATACTTTCATCCCTTCTTGATCTCTTCGAGAGTTTGCTTTAAATCTCTTTCTATGCCGTAGGCTTTCTTGAAGTACTTCAAAATGTTTTCCACATCCCTCTTTAAAATCTCCTCGCTTCCGTCTTCACTTACTTCCATCGACTGAGGAAAGTCTATAAAGTAAATTCCCTCCTCATTTACGAGAATGTTGAACTGGCTCAGGTCTCCGTGAACTACCCCGAGTTCGTACATCTTCTTTACCTCTTCGAGTATCATTTCGAGGACGTCCTCCGGATTTTCGAGCCTAACTTTGTAAAGCTCCTTAGCATCTATAAGCTCCATCAGAACAGCATTGCCCTCCCAAGCTATGGGTTTTGGAACTGAAACTCGTTTATAAAGCTTTTTTAATGTCTGAAACTCCCTTCTGGCTGATCTAACCGTCAAAACTGTGTAATGCAAAGTTCCGTAGTCCCTCTTTTCCTTGACTTTTTTAAAGCTTGGATATCCCACTCTGTGGAATTTCAAAACTGCTTCTTTTCCCTGGGAAATGACGGTGTAAACCACGCTCTCCTTACCTTCTCCGATTAAACTTCCAAGCTGTTCAACTTTTCCAGCGGCAACAAGCCTTTTTAGGGAGTAAACACTCAAACCTTTGAAAGTAAAAGCGGTTCCGAGGTACTCTGTGTACTTATTTTCTACAAGCCTCATCGAAGCGAGCCTTTTCAACTTAGCTTCCAGTTCCTCCTCGCTCAAGTTCGTCTCTCTAATTATCGCATGGGATGGAACATACTCGAAATCCCACATGTTCTTAAATATGCTTCCCAAAATTTTCCAGTCGAGCTTTTTCAAAGAAAGATAAACGTTGGCAAGGTCTTTCACAGAGACATTTTTATGCAATCTGTATAAAAGCTGTTTCGTGCAGTGTTCCCTCTGCTCTTCAAAGGCGGTGTACTACCAAAGGTACTCCTCAAGGCACCTCTGTAAGAAGCACTTCCTCAGGGATTTCTATAGAAGAGTGAAGAGAGCTGTAGCTAAGTACAAAATGATAGAGAGCGGCGACAAGATTGCCTTGGCTATGAGCGGTGGAAAGGACAGCGTTACTCTCGCTCACGCTTTGATGGAGCTTTACGGAAAAAGGAGAGATCTCGAATTCGTTGCCATAACGATAGACGAGGGGATAGAGGGCTACCGTCCACCTACTGTGGAAATAGCGAAAAAAGTTTGTAGGGATTTGGGAATAGAACACGTTGTAGTCTCTTTCAGAGAAGAAATTGGTTTGAACCTCGACAAGATGGTTGAACTTGGAAAGAGAAACGCTTGTACTTACTGCGGAGTTTTCAGAAAGTACTTGTTAAACAAAACCGCTAAAGAACTCGGAGCTACTAAATTGGCGACTGGTCACAATCTTGATGATGAAACTCAGACGATTTTGCTGAATTTCTTAAATGCGGATGTAGAGAGACTGGCAAGGTTGGTTCCGCAGAGAGTTCAGAAAGGTTTGGTTTACAGAATAAAACCCTTGAGGGAGATCTACGAGAAGGAGGTTGTAATCTACGCTATAGTCAACAACCTTCCAGTTAGCTTGGAAGAATGCCCATATTCAAGATTTCCGGCAAGAGCGATTGTTAGGGACTTTATTTACGAATTCGAGAAGAAATACCCGGGGAGAAAGTTCTCGATCATGCGAAGCTTTGAAGAGCTCTTGCCTTGCCTTCACAAAATGTATCCTCAAATAGAGCTTGGAGAATGCAAAATTTGCGGTGAGCCTACGGCAAGAGAAATCTGTAAAGCTTGCGAACTAAAAAAGGAGCTTGGAATTATTTAGTTCTCGATATAAATACTCCGATTAAAGATAGGACGATCGCTCCGAAGATCGAATACAGAAAGTCGGAAATCGCTCTCCTCTGCAACTCTTCGAAGTAACCGCTCCAAGAGAGAATTAATACGCTCGAACCGTAGAAAAGAAGTCCGGCTGAAATTATGAAGAACGGTGATGCGAGCATCCTTCTTACGCTTTTTCCTTCGAGCAAACCGTCCAAAATCTTTCCGAAGCTGACGAAAAGAGAAGCACCGACAATCCACCACACCGCCCCATAGACAAAGGAGGTTGCTAAGATTATCACTCCAGCAGCCACGGGTTGAGTATAGATTTTCCAGAATTCGTTGAATCCCTGAATGAGGCCGGCGATAAAGATCAGTATGGCTGTAAGGTTGGTTATGAACGTAATCTTTCCTTCCTGCAGAGACTTTTTCAGGTTTTCCATTACCCCTTCAACGTAGTTCTCCATCCCGTAGGCTTTCAGGATCATGTAAAGCCCGAATATTAGCAGCACACCTCCAGCAGCCATGTAGGATTTTCCGGTTAGAGTTAAAATTGCGTAAACGACTAAGATCAATCCGAGGGGAGCTAATGTGGCTTTTGCAATTTTGGGATCTTCGAAGAGCTTTTTTATCAGGTAATAGGTGCTCTCTATCGTTCTGCTCTGCTTAACAACCACTCTGCTTACTCCGTCTATTTTGAACCTTGAGGATACTATTGGTAGTACGAACTCGTCCTCTGATCCGTCGGTAACAACAATAACGCTCTCAGCGTTAACGAGCTTTTTTAGTTCATCGAGTTCCTTCGCTATTTTCGTATCAGAAACGACTCCAACTGCCTCATCTCCGGAAACTATTGCCACCTCAGCATTTTTTAATTCATCGTACAGCCTTACAGCCTGAAAAATTGCATTAACGTCACTGTCTTCTGGATCGGAAAGGGCTAATTTAACCGCAGCATTCAAACAGTTTTCTCTCCCGATTACCGGAGTCTTAATTTTCGCTTTTCTTCCAATGTCGTCATCTCTGTCTATTACCAGTATTAATTTCACGTAAAAGATTCTTCGAAAAACAATATAAACGTTTTTAAAGCGGTGATCTTGCTTTCCTAATGATGATCGAAGTCAAGATAGTTAGCAGGGGTGGGCAGGGTGGAGTAACTACTGCCAGAATTCTCGCCAAAGCGGCTATGGAGGAGGGATTGTACTCCCAGGCAATTCCTCAGTTTGGAGCGGAGAGGAGAGGGGCTAAAGTTTACTCTTATCTGAGAATTGATGAAAAACCGATAAGAAGACATACAAAGGTGGAAAAGCCAAAAATTGTGGCTTACTTCGATGAAAAACTCGTTGAAGAAGATTATGCGGAAATCAAGATTTTGAATGGCTTTGCAGAAGGTTTTTGCTGTTTAAACGCTAATAAAATTGCAGAAGAACTCGGCTTAGTTTCCTCTGGATGGTATCTCATAAGCTCTCCGATGAGCGGAGCTATTGCAAAAGTTTTGGGAATTAGCTTGAGTAGTTTGAAGTATGCCGTAATGAGCGAATTCTCCTCCAAAGTTAACGAGAACGTTCTTGCTGCAAAAAGAGGTTATGAGGTGGTCAAATGTTAGATCCTCTCATCTCTCATCCTAAGGTGGGGTCAGCGGGAAAAACAGGAGAGTGGAGGGTTTTTAAGCCGATAGTTGATCACGAGCTTTGCGTTTTATGCTTGGAATGCTCCGAATACTGCCCAGAGAACGTGATAGAGGTGAGAGATGACAAAATCTGGATAGATTACGACTACTGCAAGGGGTGTTTGATATGCAAGAACGTCTGCAAGATGAAAGCTATAAAAGCGGAAAGAGAGTTTTATTAAACGGAAATCAGGCTGTCGCTGAAGCAGTTAAAATTGCTGAACCAGACGTCATTGCCGCTTACCCTATTACCCCGCAGACTCCAGTCGTGGAAAAATTAGCCGAGTTTGTTGCAGAGGGAGTGCTTGACTCCGAATTCGTTAATGTCGAATCGGAATATTCAGCTTTGTCCGTTGTTTACGGAGCTGCTTTAACCGGAGCGAGAGTTTTTACCGCTACATCAAGCCACGGTCTGGCTTACATGTACGAGATGTGCTGGTGGGTAGCCGGATCCAGAGTTCCGCTCGTTATGGCTCTTCCGACAAGGTCGATAGGAGCTCCTTGGAACATTCACTCCGATCACTCGGATGTTATGATTTTGAAGGATGTGGGTTGGATAATTTCCATGGCTGAAAACGCTCAGGAGTGCTTCGACCTCACGCTTATAGGCTTCCCCATCAGCGAGGAGTTAAACATTCCTTATTCAGTTAGTTACGATGCGTTTATGGTCAGTCACACCGCCGAAGTTGTAGAGGTAAGGGATGTGGAGCTTCCGAAGAGAAAGCAAGCTTATAAAATCCTTCCGAACTCTGAATTTGCTCTTAACGCTGTAACGGTAAACGATGCGAGGCACAAAGCTAGGAAAACGTTAATGAAGGACCTTGAAAATTCGAGGAGGAAAATAGAGAAGATTGGTAGGTGTTTTCTTGGAGAAGACTTCTCTTTGGCAGAAAAATACAGAGTGGAAGATGCAGATTACGTCATCGTTACCTACGGAGGGTGGAGTGGGGATTTTAAAGATGTTGTAGACGAAATGAGGGATGAAGGTGTGAAAATTGGTTTGCTGAAGCTGAGGTTTCTCAGACCTCTCCCGGAAGAAGAACTAAAAGAAATTTCTGGGGACGTTCTCGTGGTCGATCGTTCAGCTCTCTACAAATTCGGAGGGATGGGAGGAGAAATAAAAAGGATAATTCCTGAGGCTAAGAACGTTATAGCGGCTCTTGGAGGCTACGAAATAGGTTACTCCGAGATAAAAGCATTGGTCAGAAGATTTGTTTCGGGAAAAATCGGAGAGGTGGAGTGGTACCCATGATTCTGCCGGGAAATGCAAGCTGCCATGGTTGTCCCATTACGATAGCGATGAAAACTCTTGATGAAATTGAAAATCCTGTGGTGCTAATGCCGGCAAGCTGCTCGACTGTTATAGCCGGAATTCATCCGAATTCGGCTTTGAAACTTACAGTGGTTCATGTTCCATTTCCCTCCACACCCTCAGTTGCAGCTGGAATGAGCAGAGGTTACAGAAAGCTTGGGATTAAAGCTAACGTGATAGCTTGGATGGGTGATGGAGCAGCAGATATCAGCTTTACTGCTCTAAAAGCTATTGCTGAGAGGAACGAGGATGTGATGGTTGTCATAGTTGACAACGAAGCTTTCATGAACACCGGAAATCAGAGCAGCTCGTCGACGCCGAAATATGCAAAAACGACAACCGATCCAGCTGGAAAGAGAGAAAATAGGAGAAGCGTCTCGCTATCTTTAATCAACTACGGCTACGTAGCTACAGCTTCGGTAGGATACGTAAAAGACCTAAGGAGGAAGATGGGGAAAGCTGGAGAAAAAGATGGGTTTAGACTTCTCCACGTTCACTGCCCTTGCCCGCCAGGCTGGAAGTTTGAAGCGGGCTTAACTGTAGAAATCGCGAGACTTGCCGTTCAATCTCTATTTTGGATTTTGTGGGAGAAGGATAACAAGCTTAGAATATCCGAGATTAGCAAAAAAGCTTACGAAAACAGAATTCCGGCAGAAAAATACATAAAGCTTCAGGGGAGGTTCAAAGGAATAAAAAGAGAAGAAATTGAGGAGCTCGAAAAATTTGCCGTTGAAGAGTTTGAAAGACTGTTAAAGCTGGAGGAGATATTGTGAGGGAGAAAATACTCGGGATTCTGAAAAACTACAACAAAGATGAAATTTCGATCGCAACACTCGGGAGTCACTCGGCTCTTAACATTCTCAAAGGAGCTAAAGAGGAGGGATTCAAAACAATATGCATTGCAAGAAAAAGAGAGAGAGTAATCTACGAATCCTTCGGTGTTGCCGACGAAATTTGGGAGGTTTCGGATTTTACACAGCTCTTAGATGAAAGCGTTCAGAAAAGACTTAGGGAAGCAAATGCTATCCTCATTCCTCACGGATCGTTTAACGCTTACATAGGGAAGTTTGATAAACTGCTTGTTCCTATTTTTGGAAACAGAGTTCTGATGGAGTGGGAAACCAAAAGAGAAAATCAAGAAAAGTGGCTGAGAAATGCCGGCTTGAAAATGCCTAAAACTTTTCAATCTCCGAAGGAAATTGATAGACTTGTTATAGTGAAGTATCCGGGAGCAAAGGGAGGAAAAGGATACTTTCTCGCCACAAGCTACGAGGATTTTAAAGAGAAAGCGAAAAAGTTCGTCAATGCTGGGTTGATAAGTGAAGAGGAAATTGAGAAAGCTTTCATACAAGAATATGTAGTCGGAGCTAACGTTTACTTTTCCTTCTTTTACTCCCCGGTTTACGAAAGGATTGAGTTGATAAGCGTTGATAGAAGATATGAAAGCAATGCTGACGGTTTAGGGAGAATTCCGGCAGAGGTGCAGTTAAAGAAAGAATTGGATTTGACTTTTACAGTCGTGGGAAACTTTCCGGTGGTTCTTAGGGAGAGCATGCTTGCCGAAGCTATTGAAGCGGGAATTAGAGTCTACGAAGAGTCGAAAAGG
>NZ_WANY01000001.1:0-7909 GCF_015521575.1 Ferroglobus sp. | reverse complement strand
ATTTTATAATGAAGTTAGAAGGATTGATAGAGAAGCTTAAGTTGCTTGAGAAAAAACCGTGGGAGCGTTAACTCCAGCTGTAAAAATTTAAAATTGCACATTTTCCAGTGATGCAGCTTTAAATTTCTACTACTTCCTTCTTTTCGTTACTTTGAGTTTTAAGCTTACAGTTCGAGATGGTATTGTACTTGTCGAAGGGGGATAGAGTAATAATTAGAAAAGCTTGGCGCGATTTTGCTGAAATTAAGCTTGTTCACGATTTTATGGTTGGAGAGCGTTGGCGAGTTTTGGGCAGTTAACACCTTGAAGCACAGTTCCCAAAGCCCATTAGGTAAAGGCTAAGAGAGGAATATTTTAAGGACCATAAAATCGTTAGAGGTCTAAGACTAATAAAGGAGAAATGGAATGAAGATACCGTCATGCTCTACAACTTCGTGGTTCGTTCAGTCCTCAAACTTGTTCGTGTGGTTGAATCTTTTTCAGATTTCGATAAGAAGAGCTCGAAAGTGTTGCCGTTAGGAGATGAAAAGAGAGCTTTTGTCGGATTGATGCCTGCAGAGTTCTGAGACCATTCAAAAAGAGACTGAAATATGGAGCATGGAGTGACAGAGTTGCCTGAGGAGACGGGAAGCTCCAGTTAGCTCAAGAGTCAACGTTAAGCCATCAGAAAGTGGTACATGAACTTTATGATTCGCCAAGGCGTGGATTCAGCTTTAGCGAACTACATTCAAGGAAAGGCATCCAAAGACGTTGGGTCTGTCATTTACACTGCGAAGAGGGAAAGGGTGATTGAACGATACTCCCGAATCGTGGATAAGTTTCCGATCTAATTCACAGGAGTTATTTGGTTCATTCAATAAACACCATCCACAAAAAGTTTAAGCTAAGAAGAGAAGATTAAAAAGATGACTATGCAAAAACGCGAAAAACTCAATGAAATCATCTTCCTCGTTGAAGAAACCGATGACGGTTATACTGCAAGAGCCTTAGGCTACTCAATTTTCACTGAAGCTGATACCCTTGATGAGCTGAGAGAGATGATCAAAGACGCTGTAGAGTGCCATTTCGATGAAGATGAAAGGCCAAGGATCATCAGACTCCACATCGTGAAGCAAGAGGTTCTGACGTTATGAAATTACCAAGAGATTTGAGCGGAGAAGAACTTGCAAAGCTCCTCAGAAAGTATGGTTATAAAATAACCAGACAAACGGGAAGTCACATGAGGCTGACAACTCATATGAATGGAGTACCACATAACAATACCGAGACACAAACCGCTGAAACCCGGAACTCTCAATTCCATTCTTAGAGATGTTGCAGAGCATTTGGGGATGAGTAAGAGAGAGAGCTAATGGAAGAGCTTTTCGGATAAACTCCCCAACTTGGGCGATTAACTTTCCTTTCTTTTCACTTATTTACTCTTTTGCCGTGCATCTTAGAACATGCTAAGGTTTTGGTGCAAACTTCCACAGTTACAACTCCCACTAACTTTATCACCTCTCAAACCGATTTACTTGTTTCTTGGGAAAAAGGGTCGAGGAAGGATTGAACTGCTCTCTTTCGACGGGGCTTAGGAGAAGCTCGGTATAGATGAGGTTGAAATTCGAAAAGAAATTTCTAAAGAAACCGAGTAAACTTCCCAGAGAAGGTCGAGTCAGAATTCTTGCCAAATTGAAGATCTTCGAGGAAGCTGACAGAGGAGATTTAGTCAAACTGAAGGTTACGACGATATTTACTACTTCAGAGCTGGAAAAATACCAGCTTAAGAATTGAAGGTAGGAGTAATTCGACGAAGCATTTTTACATCTCTACATCGATAAAAACGTTCTTGTCAAAGCTGAGAAGTTGATCCAAAATGCATCGATTTGCCAGAAGCAGGCTTGACATCGGATTTTGAATGGGCCCGGAGGGATTTGAACCCTCGACCGCCCGGTTATGAGCCGGGCGCTCTGACCTGGCTAAGCTACGGGCCCGTGAATCACTAACTTCTTAGTTCCTCTAATTGTTTATAAGGCTTATCGTTGTTACGGAAACTTTATTTTAAACGTCGATCGAAACTCTTATGATGGAATTCGACTTCCCACCCTTCAGACCACCGAGCGAAGCGAAAAGCTATTTGATAAGAGTTGTTAGGGGATGCTACTGGAATAGGTGTGCTTTCTGCGGAATGTATAAAGACGTCAAGTTTTGCATGCGAAAGAAGGAGGAAATTTTTAGGGACATCGACAACTTGCCGAAGTTTTTCCCTCCGTCTAAAACTGCTTTTCTTGCTGATTCGGATCCGCTGGTACACAAAGATATCGTCGAGATCGTGAGGTACCTGAACGAGAGGTACGAGCTCGAAAGGATCACGAGCTACACAAGAATAAAAACCCTCTGCAGAATGCCCGAAGAAAAGCTTGAGGAGTTGAGGGAAGCTGGATTGAGGAGGGTGCATGTCGGTCTTGAAAGCGGGGATAGAGAAATTCTCGAACTCATTCGGAAGGGAATAACGCCGGAGGAAGCTGTCAGGGCTGGAAGAAAAGCGAGAAAGCATTTTGAGGTAACCTACTACGTCATCACCGGATTGGGAGGTGTTGAAAGGGGCGAAAAACATGCGAAGAATACCGCCAAGGTTGTAAACGATGCGAAGCCGACCTTCGTTAGGGTGAGAAATCTGACAATTCTACCAAACGCCCCGATTTCGAAGATGGTCGGTAAAGAAGTAACGTTGCTCAATGCAAAGCAGCAGCTCGAAGAGTTGAGGTTGTTAATCGAAAACATAAATTCCGAGACTTACCTAACTTGCGATCACGTTTCGAATTACCTCTTTTCCAAAGATGGCCCGATATTTTTCGGTGTTTCCGGTTTTCTGCCAGATGAAAAGGATGAAATGCTCGAAGAAATAGAGTTGGCAATTAAAAACGTGGAGCTGATGGAAAAGAGTGGAGAAAAAGTTCTGACGAGCAACGACATGTACAGACTTGGACTGATCACCTTGTAAGCTCGATCTGCTGGAGTATGTACTCTTCAACGCTCTTGCTGACTTTATCGACAACCCAGTCGATGAACTTTTTCATGAATATCTTACTCGCAAATGGCAACCCTTCGAAGTAATCTTTAGCGAGCGGCTTCAACCACTTTATGTTGTGTCTCCAGCAAGTTAAGATTAGCTCCCAGTGGTATTTCCTCATTTTCTTCACGGAGAATCTGCTTTCTTCTCCAAGCTCGTTGGCCGGGACGAAGAAGAGAGGAACGATTAAACTCTTGTACTCTCTTAAATCTTCAACGAGCTCTATCGTTTTCAGAATGTCCTCTTCGTTTTCTTCCGGAAATCCGATTATCAATGTTGCGCAAGGTACCCAATGGGCGTCGCTGCAAATCTGGAAAGCCTGAATGACGACCTCTCTCCACTCGCTTGCTGAAAATGGCTTTGCCTTTCCGGGCATGTACTTCTCTATGAGCCTCGGACTTCCCGTCTCTATTCCCGTTTGTCCAGCGAGCCACCTCTGTTCGTCATTGGGCAGCTCCAAGATCTCGGAAATCTCATCCACAAGGTCTGGAGAGGAAGCGACGGAGGATAATGCAAAATGACTTATTCCCACTTTTCTAACGACCTTGTGAACCTCTGTGAAGAGCTTTACAACCTCCTCTTTGTTTACGTTGAAACCCTTCGCCTTATACCTGAGAACGTCTTCAGCATGCAACGTCACGATATCCTTGTCTCTTGCCGTTACTCTTGCCTCCTCAAGGATGTCTTCGAGAGGTCTCGATCTAAGTCTCCTCATCGTGGGAATGCAGAATTTACACCCTCTGCCGCATCCCCTTGCGATCTCCACGATACCTCCAATTGCCGCTCTTCTTATCTTCGGAATCTCATCTTCGGGCACGGCAACTCCGTAAACTACTTCAGGCACATCTTCTCCCTCGATAATTTTCCTGAAAAGCTCCGGAACAACTTTTTCTCCCTCTCCTATAACAACGACATCGATGCCGTATTTTCTCCTTATCCTCTCGTCTTCAAGTTGCCAAGCACCGGCTCCGCCAACAACGACCTTTACGTCGAACTTTTTCAGCTTTCTCATTAGTTCTTCGAACTTCACCCTGTTGTAGGAGGGATGATTCACGAAGCCGGTCTCTCCAGAAAAGGTTGTTGACGCTGGTCCAAGTCCGAGGGGATCGTTTGACGTCACTCCTACAATCTTCGTCTCCTTGCTTATGTGCCTCTCTATCTTGTCTGGATTCACGACCTTCACTTCCTCCTCCGAAAATCCACTTTCAAGCAGTGCTGCTTCGATTTTTCTTGTTCCGTAGGGTGCAAGCTTTGCTCTGCCGTTTTCTTCTTTAACTGGAGGAGCTATGAGTCTGAAAAACAGTCTCTGGGGGATTAGGTTTGATGGGCCCGTGCTCATGAAACCAAGGAATAAAGCACCGTTGTAGTCGCTCATTAGTGACCTTTCAGCTGTGAGAATGATCTTAGACATAGTTATATTTTTGTAAGTTGCGAAAGATAAACGTTTCTTGAGAAAATCTCTCAGCTGATCGAATTTTTCATCAGAAAAAGAATTTTGAGAGAAGTTCGAAATACTAAAAACCCGTTAGGTCACGTAAACTTGCCTTAAAGCACCCATTACCTCTTTCTAATCTCCATTCTGCATGATACACACAGCCCGTGGTGGAAATGGCACCTTTCGCAAATCCTTTTACTGCATCTTCTGCATGTTCTCGTGACGACTCTTTTCTTGCAAACCTGACAGATCATTTTTTAAGATCGAACATGATCTGCTCAGCCACTTTTCTTCCGCTTAAGAGCATTCCTCCGAAAATCGGTCCCATTCTTGGCAAACCGTAAACGGCTGAAACAGCCATTCCCGCCACGTACAAACCGTCTACTACCTTTCCGGTTTTTTCGACAACGAGCTTTTCTGAAAGCTCGCTGTAGGCTGATTTTTCACCAGCCACGTAGATCTCCAGCTCCGGAATCTTCCTCGAAGCAACGCTCACAACTTCGGCATCATGCCCAGTGGCGTCGACGACAGCTTTGCTTTCTATCATCAGCGGATCAACATGCAATCCGGCTATTTGCACGGCACTCCACTGGACGAGCACGCCAGAAATCCTGAGAGGCTCTGGACGGTAAATAACGTCATCCACGGTGACTCCGAGAATGACTCTTGCTCCACTGTCTATAGCTCCAGCGGAAAGCTTTGCAAGCATTTCAGCTGCATCTATTACATAAAGTCCGTCTTCGACCTCTTTCGTTTTTATTCCGAATTCTTCAGCAATCTCTTTTGCTTCTCTCTCAACGACGATTTTATGAAAGAGCATTCCTCCTCCGCCTATTCCTCCACCAAAACTCAGTCTTCTTTCAAAAACGACAACGTCGAAACCGAAGTCTGCTAAGTAATGAGCGGCAGTTAGTCCGGCAGGTCCGGCGCCAACTACAATCACATCGGTTTCGCTTATCTCTTCCCACTCCTTTGCAGCTTCTCTTACGATTACTCTCGTTATGTTTTTCTCGCTGAAGGGCATGTTGGGATTTTAGGAGATGAAGTATAAAACACTATTCGTTATGAAGTAAATCCCGAAAATTGCAAAAATTGAAGCGGAGAAAATTTCGAGCTTTCTTTTGAGTCCGGCGTATTTGCTCAGGCGATGCGAAGTGAAAGAGACGAATCCAAGCCAGCCGAAATCAGCCGATTCGTGAACGAGAATGAAAAGCAGCAAACCGATCAACCCGAACTCGTAGGAGAGTGATAGAAGGGAGAATCCGACTGTCAACCACCACATTAGGAAGTAGGGGTTGAGGATTGTGAGAATTATCCCGGTCATGGTTCCCCGAATTTTTCTCTCGCCGTCACTTTTGCCCCTAATCTCCTCATAAGCGAGATACAGAAGGAAAACACCACCTATCAGAGCGATAGCGGATTTTGCATCCTCCGTTACAAAGAAGCCGGCAAAATAAAGGGAAATTATTAGAGGTACTTCAACAACTGCGTGCCCGGCAGAAATTCTGAAACCGGAAAACGGATTTTTCAAACCTTCCGATAGCGTTGCGGCAAATAACGGGCCAGGAGAAAGAACGCCGCTCAGAGATATCGTGAAGACCATCGCTAAGTAGAGTGGGAGATCCATGATGCATCCGAGAGGTTAAAGCTTTAAAACCGTTTTCTTAACAATTCTTCATGGACAGTCTGTTTAAAAGGAAACTGGACAGGCTTGTAGAGACAATCGAAGAGGATGACTTGCCGGTTAAATCAAAAGATTTTAAGCTCGGCTTACTTTACGGCTATTACTGGGCGTTCATAGAGCTTTTCTTTTCAAGGAAACCGAACGAGGAAGAAAAAAAGGATTTCGTGAAGTACATCGAAAATTTATAATTTTCTGGCAAGAGATAGCCAAATTTCCCAATTTTTAACCAAAAGGATCGTCGATTCTCGCGGTGATTCAGTTTGAAATAAAGCTTTCACTCTCTTTCTGTATCTTCTTCAAGAAAGATTTTATCGGCTTCGTCGTACTTTGTCGTCATTAGCCTTCTGATACTTTCCGCTGTCTTTCTTCCCACGTTTTTCACCTTCATCAACTCCTCAACGCTTGCCGTCGCTATTTTTTCTATCGTCTGAAACTCTTTCAGCAAGTTCTTCGCTATAACCGGACCTACGTTTGAAATCGCCGAAACAATGTACTCCATCTCGTCTTTGAGGGTTCTCTTGCTTTTTCCTGAATGTAACGCTACTGGTCTCTCTCTGTACTCCTGTTCTCTCCTCGCTATTGTTAAAAGGAGCTCAGCTGTGTCCGTTTCGTTCGACGAAAAAAGTATTGGAATCCCTATGTCAACGGCTATAGCTGATAAAGCCCCCCTCACAGCATTGGGATTCACGTTCCTCCTCGTGTAGAGTCCGTTACCCTCTATTATCAGCAGAGCTTTCGGATAAGCTTTTTTTAAATTGATAAGATTTCCGAAGAGATCTCTCTCCTTGTTTATCAGACTTTCAAGGAAATCGTCGACGGTTTTTCTCTCCACCGCAACCCTGTCGCTCAGAACGTAGTCGCCAACGTCGAGTTTTTCAACTTTGACCTTAGCTCCAAGCTCTATCAGCTTTTTCACGACACCGCTCTTCATTTCCCGAGAGTCGACGTAGATTGTCGGAGAAGCTATGAAGTCGAGGAGAGTTTTCGTCTCAGCCTTTTCGACCCTCTCTTTTTCCAGCTCTCTCTCGATCTCGTACTTTATGCGGTAAACCATGTCGTACATCATCTTCTCTTTCCTCAGACTTGCGTAGTAGTAGGCTTCATCCCTCGTTCCTTTTGTTATGAGAACAACAATCCTTCCCTCTCTTCCTCTTCCGGTTCTACCTTTTCTCTGTATAGCTCTTATCTCGGAAGGAACGGCTTCGTAAAAAACGACCAAATCCGTTTCCGGGATGTCCAGTCCCTCCTCTCCAACGCTTGTGGCGATGAGCACCTTCACATCTCCCCTCCTGAACATCTCCAGAACCCTTATCTGCTCTTTCTGGCTCATTCCCGAATCTTCATCTCTTTTAGCCTGTCCTATGAACTTTGAAGCCGGAAACTTCTGGGAAACTATCTTCAGAAGTTTATCCGCAGTATCTCTAAAATTCGTGAAGACTATTATTCTTGAATCGGGATTTTTGGAGAATTGCTCTTCAAGAATTTCCATGAGCTTATTGATTTTAGGATGCTCGTCTTTTATCTTCGCTATTCTCACAACTCCTTCTCTAAAAACCGGATCTTCAAGGAGGTTCTTAGCGGCTTTGCTACCTCTGCTTCTCCCCTCCTTTAACAATCTCTTCAGGTACTTCTTCGCCGCCTCAACTCCCTGAGTTTCTATTAACTCCACAGCGTGATAGACTTTGAGCACTTCGGCGAGTATAGAAGAAGCTTCGTAGTAAACTTGGTCTCCACTCTC